>JBBRBS010000049.1:0-12802 GCA_038205615.1 Burkholderiales bacterium
CCCAGCATGAATATTGCGAATTTCCTGATCAATGCGCTTACGTGCTTCTGGGGAGCAGTCGGATCGAACCTGCAAACTTTGAAGGGTACTGATGTGAGATTTCTTTTCGTCTGCCGCCTTGATAATCATCGTTTTAAGCCGTTTTAAGCAATCTGCGAAGACTATCACGACGATGAACGTTACGCACCTGCCTGTAAGGGGACACCCTCAGACCTGTGCCAAATCACCCGAAAAACCCTATACCGGCCCAAAAATTCTATAGCGACTTTGCCGAACACGAATTTTGGACGAGAAAAAAGCCTCGCAGCAATGCAAGGCTTTATCTTAATTAGCTCAATCGAGATTACTTTATCAACGCCCCTTGGGCCTGAGTAACTACAGCCTGTGTTGCCATGTAAGCTTTTTGGGCAACTTGGACCTTTGTGTCTGTAGCAACGCTGGCTGTACCTGAAGAGAGACTTGACGGTAAATTAGTAAGCAACCCCGTTGGGTCATTCGGCGCTGATGATGTGCTCGCGCCGAAAATATCAGTACTGGATGATCCAGATGATCCCGATGTAGAACCGCTCATAAGATCACTCATCGACTGAGTAATCGCATTCTGCGCAGCAACATAGGCCGCTTGGGCACTTGCTTGAGTTTGCGGTACCGAGGGAAGTTTTCCGGCTGAAGTATAGGTCAATGATGCAAGCGGATTCACAACCGATGGCGTGAATACTGTCTGTCCCTGAACTGCGCCTTGAACTCGCTGAGCTGTATTTGCAGCGGACGTCGTGCTCTGAGGGGTATTCAGTCCAGCCAACGTACTGGCGGCCGAACCTGTGTTATTCAGTAATGCATTTGAGATTGTCGTCATGACCGCTCCACCTTTACCTGTTTAATACTGGTTGTATTGTACCTCGCGAAATTGAAAAACACGCGCGCCAATTTCTTTGCTGCCGCAACACGCCAAAAAGAGACCTGCGATCCAGCTGTGAGACTGCCCACCCTCATCAGCGAATTGCCTCAAACCTCGACACCATAGTGCCTCATACTGCACAGGCTAAAAAAAGTCTCCTTGGGACGCGTCCAGATGATACTGTCAGTCACCGACGGGTAAACCATCATGAGAACATCTGGATCAGGATCAGGATCAGGATCAGCCTCAAGCCGTGCCCCGCAGACTACTTTGTAGACGCCACCCTTGTTGTGCTGACATTTCATTCTGCCCTACCCTGCCATCACACTGATCTGCACATCACCCAGCGTCACGACTGCCCCTGCACCTATCTTGGCTGTCTTACTGGATATAATGCTGAATTGATGGCTGAGCAAAGTGTTCTAGTAATGCGGGTGATACTCTTGTGAAGAGAAAAATTCCTTCATTAAAAAAGACTCAAGTCCGGCGCTGTCCTCCATGCGAGCCGACAAAACAAGAACGCGCTCAAGGCGGTGGGATTCCCACCTAAAATCTCCCTGGTATTCACGCCTAATAATTTCAATCATTTTTTTAACAACAGCCAACTTTAGATTATTGTCTGGACCCGCATCCACATCAATGAGCTCAAGTCGAGAGTTGTCGTAGTTATTTTTCCAGCCTCTAAAACTAAATTGTGCTGTTCTAAGGGACATGCGCCTTATTTCGAAAACTCCGTTAGTTCCCGGTTGTTGCAAATTTCGCTTAATAATCGCATCCCTTTGCTCTTCAGCTGATGGGCTACGCGCTGCTGAATTTTCAAAAGCCGCTCTATCCTCCGAATCCTGAGTTTGCTGCTTTTTCGCTTTGATATAGGACATCAGGTCTGTGGGGGCGTTATTATCCACAGGCAAAGGGATATGCGGAGAGGAAGAAATAGCTGCATTATTTTTCACTACAATGACCGAATGAAAGGGCCGTCTTTGCTTTAATTCAACACCTCGCTTTCTCACCAGGATTTTCTTGTGTGATATCGATGGCAAGGGTGGTGAACGCAACCCGGCAATGCTAACGCTCAGGATTTTTGGAGCCATGTTGGCAACGGATGTAGCTGCAAGAATCTTTCTGGTAGACAAATACAACAGCACACCAGCATGTATAACTATGGATATGACAAAAGCAATTAACGTACGACGGCTAATAGATACATAGCGTTCTTTTGCTTGCCTGTCCCATGAGGGTGTTGAATTGCTCACTTTGCTTCCTCAGAATGCTGCGCCGAAGAGAATCTATACCGTTCTTGCCGAATTCAAACTCTGAACGAGAAAAAAGCCTTGCATTGCTGCAAGGCTTTATCTGTCTGGCTCCCCGACCTGGATTCGAACCAGGGACCTGCGGATTAACAGTCCGTCGCTCTACCGGCTGAGCTATCAGGGAATGAAGAGGGCCGAATTATATAGATCCTGGCAAATCCGTCAACACTTAATTTACATTTTTTTAAAAAATAACTTTTCCTCGCGTCATCAAATCGGCGTTATTGCCTGTTCAAACACCAGCCAGCAGCTGGCACCATGCAGAGCAATACACATAGCATATTGAAAATAAAAGGCATTTATTTCATCACACGCCACACGCTGACGCAGCACCCGTTCTGCGGCATAATGTGCGCTTAATTTATTAAAAGCTCACCGCAATGAAAATCACTGTAATCGGTTCCGGCTATGTCGGTTTGGTGTCAGGCGCATGCCTGGCTGATTTGGGCAACGACGTACTGTGTCTGGATGTGGATCCACGCAAGATTGAGATTCTCAACAACGGCGGCGTACCGATCTATGAACCCGGCCTTGACGAAGTTATCAAGCGCAATATCGCGTCGGGTCGCCTGCGCTTCACTACCGATGTAGCGGCCAGTGTTGCGCACGGACTGGTACAAATGATCGCGGTTGGCACACCCTCCGATGAAGACGGCTCGGCCGACCTGCAATATGTGATCGCCGCTGCCCGCAGCATCGCCCGCCACATGACCGAATACAAAGTCATCGTGGACAAGTCGACCGTCCCCGTCGGCACCGCAGACAAGGTCAAACAGGCGGTCCAGGAAGTACTTGAGCAGCGTGGCTTCAACGCTGAATCAGCGCTCCCGAATCCTGCTTTTTCCATGGTATCCAACCCCGAGTTCCTCAAGGAAGGCGCTGCGATAGACGACTTCAACCGCCCGGATCGCATCGTGATCGGAGCTGAGGACGAAGCCGCCATCAAGATCATGAAGGAGATGTACGCCCCATTCCAGCGCAATCACGAACGCCTGATGGTCATGGACATCCGCTCCGCTGAGCTGACCAAATATGCGGCCAACGCGATGCTGGCCACGCGCATCTCGTTTATGAACGAACTGGCCAATCTGGCCGAACGCGTAGGCGCTGACATCGAGCATGTGCGCAAGGGCATCGGCTCAGACCAGCGCATCGGCTACAGCTTCCTGTATGCGGGTTGCGGCTACGGCGGATCCTGTTTCCCCAAGGACGTGCGCGCCTTGCAGCGCACCAGCGCTGAATACGGCTTGCCATCAAAAGTTCTGGAAGCGGTGGAACAGGTCAACAACGAACAGAAATCAGTCATGCTGCGCAAGGTCACCAAACGCTTCGGCAATGATCTGAAAGGCAAGCACTTCGCCCTGTGGGGGCTGGCATTCAAACCCGGCACGGACGACATGCGCGAGGCTTCCAGCCGCGTGCTGATGGAAGGCCTGTGGGCGCTGGGCGCGACCGTTACCGCATTCGACCCCGCTGCCATGAAGGAAACGCAGCATATCTACGGTGAGCGCACTGACTTGCATTATGCCGAAAACTCCAAGGATGCCTTGCAGGATGCCGATGCGCTGATTATCGTCACTGAATGGAAAGCCTTCAAGAGCCCGGATTTTGGCATCATCAAGGCGCGCCTGAAACAGCCGATTATCTTCGACGGACGCAATCTGTTCGAACCTGCTGATCTGAAAGCGATGGGATTCGAGTATTTCGGTATTGGACGGGAAAGCTGAGAAGGCGACTTGCCGGGTGAGCCTTCACCCGGCCTTACGGTCTAAAGCCAGGCCGCACAGCGCGTAAATTAGTGCCAGCTACACGGACAAGCGCTCAGTGCGGCCGGTTCAAGTCACACACGATGTCGGCTTCGCTACCAACCATCAAAAACACTTCGTCTGCGGACATGCGCAACAACGCACCGATTTCCTTATAATCATCCGGCAACGCCGCATCGTCCCAGCTATTGGCTGAGTGACGCGCCAGATTGACAGCCAGCACCACGTTCAGCACTCGCGGCAGTTGCGAGCTGTCATCACTAACCAGATGCAACAGCAGTTGCGGCAAGCACCATTGCACGACCAGCTCCTTCTGCAATGCAGGCAAATCGAAGCCCAGCACTTGCTGCTGAACATCGCGGCTGCGCAGCGACTTATCATGCTGCTGGATGGCTCGTATTTCCAGCATCTTATCCGGCGCAAAGCACCACATCAGAATCTCGGCAATATCATGCAGCAGCGCTGCTATACGAACTTCTTCATAATGCAGGTCGCGCAGCTGCACGGCCCAGTCATAGGCATATTCCGAGGCGCGGTGAGAACGGTGCACCACGCGCAGCAACGGGGGCAGCGCTGCGGGATGCGTCTTGAGCATCTCCTCGACCAGCGGACGCGACTCGACATTTTTGAAAAATGGCTCTATACCCAGCATCAGCAAGGCTTGCTCAGCCTGTACGACTTCGGAGGTTTGCGCTTTATGTTTGTGGCCCTGCAAATAACGCAGCAGCTTGACGGTCATGACCGGATCAGGCGCGATGATTTTAGCAATCGCGTGCGCGGAGAGCCGGCTGTCATCTTCCCGCAGTGCCGCCAGATCGCGCGCGGTATGCTTCAGAACGGGCAACTCACTCTGACTGAGTCTGGCCACCCACTCATTCAACGCATGGTCATCTTGCATTATTCCCCCTTCGCTTTCACACTGTTATCGGCATGCGACACTAAATCTTTAAGGAAATACAGGTAGTTAACTTGATACGGAAATCAGCATTTTTCGCCCTGCACCGCCAGCCTGCCGATACGCCCGTCGATTTCACGCATCGACACTTCATGGCGCGGCAATGACACGGCATCGAGCCCTTGCAAATATTGTTGCATCGACACCAGCTCATACCCTTGCGCCTGCCAGCCTTGCAGCAACTGCTCGAAGATCGGCATCCACTTGCCGCCTTCCAGTTCAGCGTGCAGCGTGTAAACGTGCCCGGTCATGGGCGCATCTTTAGTGAGCTGCAAAACATGTTGCGCGATATTGTCCAGCGTAATGCCGTCACGGTTGATCAACTCGTCCAGCGTCGGCAACGTGGTGGGCAGTTGCGGACAGGCGATGATCTCGGCCTGCCAGACAGGGATAAAGGGATGCGTCCCGCGCGTGTCCGAACTGTAGTCGAAGCCCATGCGCTGCATCAAACGCAGTGCATGACGATTGGTCTGCCAACCTGCTGCAGCGTGGGCGTGCGGCGCCTCACCGAATATCTCGGTGTAGCGGTCCACTGCGCGTTGCAGTTCACGCCGCGTCCACTGTGCGTCCTTGTCAGCCACATGATCCTGCCAACGAATGTGATCGAAGCAATGAATACCGACCTCGAAACCCGCATCGCGCACGCTGCGCATGATGTCTGCGCATTTCTTACCGATATCGGGTGCCGGCAGCAGCGTGCCATACAGCAAGGTTTTGATACCGTAATGCTCGACCACCGACATACGCGAGACTTTTTGCATGTAGCCCGGGCGAAATACCCGTTTAATCGCTCGTCCCATATGATCGGGGCCGAGCGTGAAAAAGAAAGTCGCCTGTGCATTATGGTGTTGCAGCACATCGACCAGACGCGGAACACCCTCGCGCGTGCCGCGATAGGTGTCCACGTCGATTTTTAAGGCGAGTTGTTTCATATTCAGGATTGAGGATTGAGTTGAAAGAAGAGCAGCGGTTTTAACCCGCTCCTCGATCCTGTTTCTCAGTCCATCAGCTTGCGCGCTTCGCCTACCTGGCCACGATAAGCGTCAAAGATATTGCGCAGCGTGTCAGCCATGTTGACAGTAGGCTTCCAGCCAAGCTCCTCGCAGGTGTTGGTGATCTTCGGCACGCGGTTCTGCACATCCTGATAACCACCGCCATAATAGGCAGTCGCTGTGGTCTCGACGATCTTCACTTTTTGCGCCGACTCGCGGTATTCCGGATACTCGTTTGCCAGTTTCAGCATCATATCGGCGAGATCTTTGATCGAGAAATTATTGACTGGATTGCCGATGTTGTAGATTTTTCCTGTGGCGACGCCGTCCTTGTTATCGATGATCTTCATCAGTGCGGCAATGCCGTCATCCACGTAGGTGAATGCGCGCTTCTGCTGACCGCCATCCACCAGAGAGATATTTTCACCACGCACGATGTGACCCAGAAATTGCGTGACCACACGCGAGCTACCCTCTTTCGGCGTATGAATGGAATCTAACCCCGCACCGATCCAGTTGAACGGACGGAACAAGGTGAAGTTCAAACCTTCCATGCCGTAACCCCAGATCACGCGATCCATCAGTTGCTTGGAACAGGAATAAATCCAGCGCGGCTTGTTGATCGGACCGCAGATCAGCTCCGAATTCTCAGGATCGAACTCATCGTCGTGGCACATGCCGTACACTTCTGATGTAGACGGGAACACAAGATGTTTACCGTATTTGACTGCTGCGCGCACGATAGGCAGATTCGCTTCGAAATCCAGCTCAAATACGCGCAACGGCTGCTTGACGTAAGTGGACGGCGTGGCGATCGCCACCAGCGGCAGGATCACGTCGCATTTCTTGACGTGGTACTCGACCCATTCCTTGTTAATGGTGATATCGCCCTCGAAGAAATGAAAACGCTCGTGACCGATCAGGTCCGAGATACGCTCAGAACTCATATCCATGCCGTACACTTCCC
Organism: Burkholderiales bacterium; assembly: GCA_038205615.1. GTDB lineage: Bacteria > Pseudomonadota > Gammaproteobacteria > Burkholderiales > Gallionellaceae > Gallionella. The sequence goes on from JBBRBS010000049.1 coordinate 6,889, forward strand.
AGTCGGTCGTATTCAGGATGCAGTTGGACAGATGGTGACCGATAAAACCGTTCACACCGAGGATCAATACTTTTTTCATTTCATTTCCTTAACAATTAAATTCAATTTTTTGTGAGCCGTAATGAGCTGCGAATTCTGTCGCGCTCATTTCAACCCCATCCAGCTCAAAACAAACAATCCGCAATACACCTTGTCCGCAGATCGCATAAGCCTTTTCTTCCTTCACATAGAAAGCAGGTAATTCTTGTCCTGCTGCAGTGCATTTGGTTAACAGCGTCTGCAGGATACGCATCGGCTTGCCCATCAAGTGCGTGGTCGCTCCCGGATAAGGGGGAGCGACGGCACGAACCAGATTGTGTATTTTCTGCGCACTCAGCGCCCAGTCAATCTCACCATCCGCAGCATTACGTCCGCCAAAATATGCGCCAAGGCTCAAATCCTGCTTTACGGCTTTTGCCTGCCCTGCCAGCAACGCAGGAAGCACATCGTTCAAGGCCATTTCGGCTGCCACGGTCACCTTCTGAAACATCTGCAGCGCGGTATCGTCGGGCAAGATCGGCACAGCCTGCTGTGCCACGATATCGCCGTTGTCCGGCTTCTCTGTCATGTAATGCAAGGTGGAGCCGGTTTCAGTCTCGCCGCGGATTATCGCCCAATTTACCGGCACGCGCCCACGGTATTTCGGCAACAAAGAACCGTGCATGTTCAGCGCCCCCCGTTTCGGGATCGTCAACAACTGCGCCCTGAGCATCTCGCGATAGTAAAAGGAGAAGAAAAAATCAGGTGCCAGCGCGCGGATTTTCTCGACGACTTCAGGTGCATTCGGATTATCCGGCGTGATGACCGGAATACCGTGCAGCGCAGCCAGATCGGCTACGCTCTCGAACCAGATATTCTCGGCCGGATTATCGCGATGCGTGACCACAAGCTGAACATCCACCCCATGAGCCAGCAACACGGACAGGCAGCGCACGCCGACGTTATGATAGGCAAAAACTACCGCTGTGGGGAGTTGGGAACCCGCCACTTCATTTTTAGCTTGAACCGTACTCATGCAATATCCGCCATACCGCTTTTAGCTACATCCTGCTTCTCAAGCACCGCTTCAACCAGATAGCGCGGCCGATGGCGCACTTGCTGGTAGATGCGCCCGACATATTCGCCCAGCAGGCCGATGCCGAACAGCGTGATGCCGATCATGAAGAACACCAGCGCGAACAGCGTGAACAGCCCTTCCGCTTCCGGGCCGATGATCAGGCGTCGCACGACGAGGAATACGAAGAAAATTGCGGAAAAAACAGACACCAGCATCCCTGCCATCGAGAACATCTGCAACGGTACCAGCGAGAACCCGGTCATCAGATCGAAGTTAAGGCGAATCAGGCTATACAGCGAATACTTGGATTCACCGGCCAGTCTCTCGTCATGCCCCACCACCACCTCGGTCGGATTGCGCGCAAAGCTGTAGGCCAGCGCCGGTATGAAGGTATTTACTTCTCGGCAACTGTTGACCGCGTTGATGATGTCACAACTGTAGGCGCGGAACATACAGCCCTGGTCGGTCATCTTGATGCGCGTGATGCGTTCGCGCAGATTGTTCATCGCGCGCGATGCAACATGTCGCCACCAACTGTCGCTGCGCTGACGACGAATCGAGCCGACGTAATCGTGCCCCTCGTCCATCTTAGCCAGTAACAAGCCGATGTCTTCGGGTGGATTCTGCAAATCCGCATCCAGCGTCACCACGCGCTGCCCGCGCGACTGCTCGAAACCTGCCATGATCGCCATGTGCTGGCCGAAGTTGCCGTTAAACAGGATCACCCGCGTCACATCAGGGCGCTTTTGAAACTGCTCGCGCAAAATGGCGGCGGAGCGGTCGCGGCTGCCGTCGTTGATGAAAACAATCTCGTAACGGATGTCCAGCTTGTCGAGCGCTGGATACAAGCGATCGAACAAGGTTTGCAAGCCTTCTTCTTCGTTATAAACCGGAATGACGACGGAAAGTTGTGTGGTATTCATGGGGCGACATTCTACCGCACAGGGGGCGGATAGCGAAATCATGGCGTTATTTTATAGAGTTAGCGGTACACATCATCATGACTGCCTATATCGAGCAGGATAATTTCCCGCTCCGTAACCATCAGCGTCAGGGTAATGCGGTAACTATAGGTAAGGCTGATGGCATAACAGCCTGTGAGCTTGCCGCTCAAGCCATGCAATTCCAGACTAGGTTGAAAAGGGTCATTTTGCAACTCATCGAGCACTTTAGTAAAACGTGATTTCAGGTCGGGATGTTGCTTGAAAAACTTGCGCGCCAGCCGAAGGAACTGTTGCGGCGTAACAATAACGTACATTACGCGACCTCGTCCGCGTCCAGTGCGGCCAACAGCTCTGTGGCTGTCTTGAATTTCCTGACACGCCCGGCCTCAACATCCTCAAGAGACGCACGGACACGCGCATAGTGCGCTTCCTGCTCGGACGCGATCAAATCCTGATAACGCGCCTCTGACAACACCACATACTGCGGTTGATTATTACGGATTACATGCAGATCGCCCTTACCGATCAGATCATCCACCGCTGCAATACCTCGACGCTTGATTTCCTGCGCAGGTACGACGTTCATAACAAGACTCCTTTTGATACTCAATTAAGTACCAAAGAATACACAATCAAGTTGGGAATAGCAAACTGAACCAGCAGATTCAGAGTTCAGCATTTAAAATAATGAGCATTGGGATATTCAAAGAATTTTACCAAATTTAGGTCACATTTCTGGTTCCCCGTCTTGGTGAGCTTCAACGACATTCACTCCAGCATTTCTAAGCACAGCAGCGAACGAAGTGAAATGATCCGCGCCGCAAATAAACAACAGAGGCCACACATTAAACTCTTGAATTCGGCGCAACCAACACTGCTCCCGAATTCGGTCAGATACAACTCGCCCAGATTCGACAATTTCGGCTTCAATTTGCTCCGATGCCCAACCATTCAGAAACCCATCTAATTTGATGTCGTTATCCTGCCGAATGCCCAGCGCCACCCGTTCCTTGGGAGAAGGGTCTGAAAGTTGATGATACAAACCTAACTCAACAGATAGTTGTTGCGCGACAGACTCAGCAACCCTATTTTCATGCATAGCATGCAAGCTCATTTCTTCAGCAATTACACGCACTTTATGCAGAATGCAAAGTTCGCGAATAGTGCTTCTGAAACTTTTAATTCCTACTGCGTGCCTCTCATTCAGAGGGAACTGGTATTTATGAGAGGTGCCAAAAAGTATGACAGTAAGCACGGAGACACCCTTCGACAATTGAAAACAGGCTCATGCAAATGACACTCAAATTACCCAGCCAGCACCTCTATCATCGCAGCACAGGTGCGTTCAACATCGGCTATCGTCATCGCGTAGAACATCGGCAACGAGACGATCTGGCGCCCGACCCGTTCGGAAATCGGGAACATGCCTTCCTTGAAGCCCAACCCACGATACAGACTGAACAGATGGATAGGCGCGTAATGAAAACCGATGCCGATGTTGTAGGCCTTCATCTTTTCCATGAATTCGGGGCGTGTGATGCGATCCGGCAGCACGATCTGAAACAAGTGCCAGTTGGTGCTTTCGAAATCAGCAGGCGGCAGTTGCGCGCCGGTTTGCGCCTCGAAGTCCGTACCCAGCGTCTTAAAATAATGCTGTGCAAGTTTGCGGCGGTGCGCGGTGATGTCAGGCAGTTTCGCGAACTGCCCCAGCCCGATTGCGGCGGCGATGTCGGTCATGTTGTATTTGCCGCCCAGCACGTCCACGTCGATGCCGTCCCAACCGCTGCGTGACACGCCTTGCAGGCGGTATTTTTCGGCAAGCGCCGCTTCTGCCGCATTGTTCAACACCAGACATCCGCCCTCGGAGGTAGTGATGTTTTTATTGGCCTGAAAGCTGAACGAGACGAAATCACCGAAGCTGCCGATCGGCTTTCCCTGCCAGGTTGAACCGATGGCTTGTGCGGCATCTTCGATCACGCGCAGCTTGTATTTGGCGGCGATTGCATACAGCCTGTCCATATCCAGTGGACGGCCCGCCAGATAAACTGGAATAATGGCACGCGTCTTGGGCGTGATCGCAGCTTCCACCCGATCCAGATCGATATTGCGCGTTACCGGATCAATGTCGGCGAACACCGGCACTGCGCCCACTTCAAGAATTACGTTGGCCGTCGCCACCCACGAGATCGGCGTGGTGATGACTTCATCGCCTGCACCAATACCGGCAATGCGCAACGCAATTTCCATCGTGCAGGTGCCGGAATTGAAGGTGCGCACCGGACGGCCGCCAAAATATTCTGAGAGCTGCTTCTCGAACTCAGCCACCTTGGGGCCGCTGGTGAGCCAGCCGGAGCGCAGCACGTCGGACACCGCAGCAATCGTCGCCTCGTCTATCGTGGGTTTGGAAAAGGGGAGGAAAGCAGTATTCATATTAAGCCCGCGAAATAATGACGACACCAAGAATGATCACGCCCATGCCGATCACCTTGGCAGGATTGAAAGATTCGTTGAACAGATACCAGGCTGCCACGGCATTCACCACGTAACCCATGGACAGAAGTGGATAGGCGATGCTGACCTGCACACGCGACAGCGCAAGTATCCAGATCACCACGCCAAACACGTAGCAGACCATCGCACCGATGATGTGCGGTTCGGTCGCAAGTTTCCAGCCGATCGGCACAATATTCGCCATACTGAAGTCGAAATAGCCAATCGAATTGGTGCCGGTTTTCATTAAAATTTGCGCGGCCGCATTGAGCATCACACCGGCCATGATCATGCTGAAACTGACCAGATTCATGGTTTTTTCACCACGATGTGTTGCGTATCGGCAAAGATGATCTTCATGGCTAAACCCTGTTGTTGTAATTGCGGATAAACATAGACCGGCATGATCGCCAGCGCTTCAGGCTGCGCAGCCCACACACCAGTGAATTCCTGCAGCGTTGGGACCCAGTGCGCAGGTTCCTGCCGGATGCCAAAACCCATTTCATCCTGATACTGCACCAGTGTGAAGGTGTGCTTGAGGTAAAAAGGCAGGGTCTGCTCGTAAGTCAATACCGAATAGAACGGAATATCAGGCTTGACCTCAGCCTGTATCGCTTCGGCGATGTGTTTGGCGGAGCGTTCACGCGCCACGGTGTTGTAGCCGGACACCCCGATTTGTGCCGACAGCAAGGTCGCCACCGAGATCAGCAGTACCGCCGGCAATTTCTTCCCGCGCCACAGCAACGCCATGCCGCCCAGCAGACCGACGAGCAAAATCAGCGCGGCGGTCACCAGCCACGGACTGTAATGAGGATACAGTTCAATCTGATTTGGCGTATCAGCGAACTTACCCACATTCATCCCGAGCACTAAAAATACCAACGCAACGGGGACTGCCGGTACAATCTGCCAGAACAACACCCGCTCGCGTATCTCACTGATGCGGCGCCCCATCAGCAGCGCCAGCGCCGGGAACATCGGCAACAGATAGGACGGCAACTTGGAACCTGAGATCGAGAAAAACACATAAATAAAAATCGCCCAGATCAGCAGAAAGCGCGCGGGATTGAATGCGTTTTTTGTGCAAAAAAGTCTGGCAGGGACTCCTGTGCGGAACAATGAGTCGAACAACAGCACCGTCCAGGGTAACGCACCTGCGAGCAGAATAGGCACGAAGTAATACCAGGGCTGATAGCGCCCCAGATCCTTGGTGGTAAAACGTGTGTAATGCTCATAGATGAAAAAACGATCGAAGAACTCGGGGTTAGCCTGCATCACCAGATAGAACCACGGGCCCGTGATCAGCAGAAAAATGGCGATGCCGGATAACCAGTGCATGCGCTTCAACACGGTGAAATCGCGCTGCACCAGACAATACAGAAAC
>JBBRBS010000050.1:0-12747 GCA_038205615.1 Burkholderiales bacterium
CAATCGTGATGCCCTCGTGTGACTGATCGACGGCCTGAGCCAGCAATTCGCGTGATATTTCGAGCGGTGCGGCCATGATTTCCTCCTATTTTTTTCCAGTCTCTTTCAGGTGCTTTTCCAGCTCTTCTGCTGGCAGGTAGCCGGGGATTTGCGTGCCATCTGCGAAGATCAGATTGGGTGTGCCATTTACTTTGAGTTTCTTGCCCAATGCCATGACCTTGTCGGTAGATACTTTGCAGGAGATATTCGCGGGCGTAATGCCTTTGAGCATCAGTTCATCCCATGTTTTAACCGGATCTTTGGCGCAGCGTACATTGCGGACAATCTCCTCCGATCCCGGAAAAATCGGATACATAAACATGTAAAGCGTGACGTCGTTGATCTTGGCGAGCTCTTTCTCCAGTTTCTTGCAATAGCCGCAATTGGGGTCGGTGAAAAAAGCCAGCTTGCGCTTTCCGTTGCCCTTCACTTTCTTGACCGCCAGCTCCAGCGGCAGCTTGTCGAATTCGATTGCGAATAGCTGATGGCGGCGCTGTTCGGATAGATCGGCACGACTCTTGACTTCGATGATATTGCCATCGAACAGATATAAGCCCTGCTCGTCGGTATACAACAGCTGCTCGCCCACCACGACTTCATAAAGCCCTGAATAAGGCGTCTTGACGATATGCTCCAGCTTGCCAATGTTAGGAAATTTGCTTTGCAATGACTGGCGGATTTCAGCTTCAGCTGCGTGAGCGGAGGAAAATGCGAAGCACAGCAACAACGGTATGATTTTATACATAATATTTATTTGGTTAGTTAAGGGCGTGTTGCATCAGCAATTTTTTGAGGGGCGTGATTTTGTTCGTGGCATTCAGGCCGATATTGCGTAGCGTGTGTAAGATCGGATCATCATTGCAGAACAGATTTTTCAGGCAGAAAGTGGTGGCCTGCATCGTATCAATGTCCTCGCGTCGCATACGATCATAACGGCGCAACAATTGCGCATCACCGCAGTCACGGCATCCACCGCGATCTGTCAGCAATTGGGCCAGCTGGCGCGCGTCGCGAAAACCGGTGTTCACGCCTTGTCCGGCCAGGGGATGCATGTTGTGCGCAGCGTCACCGATCAATGCCACGCGCTGCGCGCTGATTTTCGGCAGCGTCAACAGGCGCAACCCAAACGCGGCGGCCGGTGTGATAACCTTTAATTCACCGAGTGCGTATTGCGAGGCCGCAGAAACTTGTTCGCAGAGCTCGTTTGGCGTCAGTGCCAGCAATTCAGTTGATCTGTCAGGGCTGACCGACCAGACCATAGAGACTCGGTTGCCCGGCAGCGGCAGCAGCGCGAGTATGCCGTCTGGCTGAAACCACTGGTGCGCGATACCGCGATGCGCAAGTTCACAGCTGAAATTGGCAACCACGCCGTGTTGCCGGTAGTCCACCGGCGCGGCAGAGATGCCCGCCTGATTGCGCACCCATGAATCGCGCCCGTCGGCACCGACGATCAGCTTCGCACTCAGGGTGCGACCGTCATCCAGCGTAAGCTCGGCCGCCTCATCACTCAACGAGAGCGCCGCGCAACGTGCAGGCCGAATGAAGTCAAGGTTATCCTGCTCTTGCAGCACTTGCCACAGCGCATGCTGCAGCGCACGGTTTTCCAGTATGCAGGCCAATTCAGCGACGCCCATCTGATAGGCGGAAAACTGTAGTTTCGAGTCGTCATCGCCGAACACGCGCATTTCCTGTACCGGTTGAATACGCGCCGGGTTGAGCCGCGACCAAGCACCGGACTGCTCAAGAAAGGTCCGACTGCCGGGACTGATCGCATAAATGCGGCTGTCCCAGTCGTCGTCCAGTTCGCACGGCGTGGGTGGCGCGCCGGCTTCCACCAGCGCAACAGACAGCCCGCTGCCCTTTAAAGCGGCGGCCAGACTGGCACCCACCAGGCCGCCGCCTACAATTACCACATCGTATTGAATCGAGGTTTTCATGGCGCTAATCATAGCGATATTTTCCATGCCTGTCCGCTTGCTTTATAATCCGCACCCTTATTGGAAAACTATCAATGCGCATCGGACCCTACGAACTCAAAAACAACCTCATCGTTGCCCCCATGGCCGGGGTCACCGATCGTCCGTTCCGCATGCTGTGCAAGCGCATGGGAGCGGGCATGGCCGTGAGTGAGATGGTAGCTTCCAACTCGCTGCTGTACGGCTCAGAGAAGACGCGCCGCCGCGCCAACCATGAGGGTGAAGTCGATCCGATCTCGGTACAGATCGTCGGCGCCGATGCAAAAATGCTGGCGGAAGCGGCAAAATACAATGTGGATCACGGTGCGCAAATCATCGACATCAACATGGGTTGTCCGGCAAAGAAAATCTGCAACGTGATGGCAGGTTCCGCGTTGCTGCAAAATGAACCGCTGGTCGCAAAACTGCTGGAAGCCGTCGTCGGTGCCGTCAATGCGCCAGTGACGCTCAAGATCCGCACCGGCTGGGACACACATAATCGCAATGCGGTGCGTATCGCCCGGATCGCCGAAGATGCCGGGATACAGGCGCTGGCGATTCATGGCCGCACCCGCGCTTGCGCCTATACGGGGGATGCCGAGTACGACACCATTGCGGCGGTGAAAGCCAGCGTGAAGATCCCCATCATCGCCAATGGTGATATCACCACGCCGGAGAAAGCGCGCTATGTGCTGCAATATTCCGGCGCGGATGCGGTGATGATAGGCCGTGCTGCGCAAGGTCGACCCTGGCTGTTCCGTGAAATTGAACATTTTTTGCAGACCGGCGAACATCTTCCCTCGCCGGAGGTTACCGATATTCATCGCGTACTTATTGCGCATGTTATTGATTTATATGATTTTTATGGCGAGCACACCGGATTGCGTATTGCACGCAAACATATCTCTTGGTACACAAAGGGGCTGACAGGTTCAGCACACTTTCGCCATCAGATGAATCAACTTGAAAGCCCGCAAGAGCAACAAACAGCGGTTGATGAATTTTTTGCAGAACAAGCGCAGCGTGGATTACAGCTGCACTATCTTGATAACGAGGGGTTGGCAGCATGAGCGATTGCGCAATAAACGAAAACGAGATGGCGCGCTATGTGCGCCTGGCACTCACCGAGTACTTTAGCGATCTTGACGGCGAGGAACCCGGCTGCGGTCTGTACGACATGGTGATGAATTGTGTCGAAAAACCGCTGGTCGAGATGGTGCTGGTACAGGTGGGCGGCAATCAGTCGCGCGCCGCCGCCATGCTGGGCATCAATCGCAACACCCTGCGCAAGAAAATGTTGCAGCACGGCGTCGAATAAAAACAGGGTTCATGCCGCAAGGGCATTCCCAGAAAACTACGTAACTAAGATCGCAGGGGTCTTCCCACAAAACATAGTCGCGCGTTGCGCTCTTTGTTTTTGAATGAAAGCTCCTGTTTCTGTGTGAAGGATGCGCGATTCGGTGTACCGACTCGCCACTTTCCACGACCGACTTACCGAATTTATTATTACTGGAATCATCATGGCAACTATCAAACAGGCACTCATCAGCGTTTCGGACAAATCCGGCGTACTCGAATTCGCAAGGGGTTTGGATGCACTTGGCGTCAAAATCCTGTCCACCGGCGGGACGGCCAAGCTGTTCACCGACAACGGCATTCCCTGCACAGAAGTGGCGGATTACACCGGCTTCCCGGAAATGCTGGACGGCCGCGTCAAGACGCTGCAACCCAAAGTTCACGCAGGGATACTGGCGCGCCGCGATCTGCCCGAGCATGTCGCCACGCTGGCCAAGCACGGCATCCCGACGATCGATCTGGTTGTGGTGAACCTCTATCCGTTCGCGGCGACCATCGCAAAGCCTGATTGTTCGCTCGAAGACGCGATCGAGAATATCGACATCGGCGGTCCGACCATGGTGCGCGCTGCGGCCAAGAACCACGGTCATGTCGCGATCGTTACCGACCCTGAAGACTACAGCTCTGTACTGGCAGAGATGCAGACCAATGGCGGCAAGGTTTCTGATGCAACCCGTTTCGATCTGGCGAAGAAGGCGTTTTCACACACCGCTGCCTATGATTCCGCGATCAGCAACTATCTGACCACCGTCAGCAGTGACGGCTCGCGTACCGAATTTCCGGCGCAGATCAACTTCAACTTCGCCAAGGTGCAGGACATGCGTTACGGCGAAAATCCTCACCAGAATGCGGCTTTTTACCGCGAACTGACCGCTGTTGCGGGCAGCATCGCCAACTACACCCAAGTGCAGGGCAAGGAGCTTTCCTACAACAACATCGGCGATGCGGATGCGACATGGGAGCTGGTGAAGACCTTCGATCAGTGCGCCTGCGTGATCGTCAAACACGCCAACCCGTGCGGCGTGGCCATCGCGGACACGGCACTATCGGCCTATAAGCTGGCGCTTGCCACCGATCCTACTTCCGCATTCGGCGGCATAATTGCCTTCAACCGCACCGTGGATGCCGCAACGGCAGAAGCCGTTGCACAGCAGTTCGTCGAAGTGGTGATCGCACCTGAATACAGCGCGGACGCCTTGCAGGTATTCGCCGCGAAGCCAAACGTGCGCGTGCTCATCGTACCGCTGTCGAATGCACACAATATTTATGATGTGAAACGTGTCGGTGGCGGCTTGCTGGTGCAAACCCCTGACATCCTCAACGTGCAGGCTGCGCAGTTGCGCGTCGTCACCCGTGCGCAGCCGAGCCCCGCACAATTACAGGACTTGTTGTTCGCATGGCGCGTCGCGAAATATGTAAAATCCAACGCGATCGTGTTCTGCAAAAACGGACAGACGTTAGGCGTAGGCGCAGGCCAGATGAGCCGTGTCGACAGCACGCGTATCGCCGCGATCAAGGCGCAGAATGCGGGTTTGAGTCTGGTCGGATCAGTCGTCGCATCGGATGCCTTCTTCCCGTTCCGCGACGGGCTGGATGTACTGGCTGAAGCGGGCGCGAAGGCCGTGATTCAACCGGGTGGCTCGATGCGCGACGCGGAAGTGATCGCGGCTGCAGACGAACACGGCATCGCGATGGTTTACACCGGCTTCCGTCATTTCAGGCATTAAAAAATAGTTAAGGTGAATGGTAGGGGTGATGCGCACATTGATCCCTTACCGCTTGAACCCTTCACGCTTCTGTAGTTTTTAAACGGGAATAGCGACATGAAAATTTTAGTTATCGGTTCCGGTGGTCGTGAGCACGCGCTGGCTTGGCGTCTGGCGCAAGCACCCAAGGTGCAGAAGGTTTATGTCGCACCCGGCAATGCCGGTACGGCGCTGGAAAACGGTGTGGAGAACCTCGCCATCACCAGCATCGACGAGTTGCTGGCATTTGCACTTAAAGAGCACATCTATCTGACCGTAGTAGGTCCTGAAGCGCCGCTCTCACGCGGCGTGGTGGATTCGTTTCGCCGCGCCGGACTGAAAATATTCGGCCCGACCAAAGCTGCGGCGCAACTTGAATCTTCCAAGGATTTCGCCAAGGCATTCATGGTGCGGCACAACATCCCCACCGCGTTTTACGAGACGTTCAGCGATGTGGCGGCCGCTCACGCTTATGTGGACAAGCATGATGCACCGATCGTAATCAAGGCCGATGGACTGGCTGCTGGCAAGGGTGTAGTGGTCGCAATGATGCTTGAGGAAGCGCACCAGGCCGTCGACATGATGTTGTCTGACAACAAGCTGGGGGACGCTGGCGCGCGCGTGGTGATCGAAGAGTTTCTGGCAGGCGAAGAGGCCAGTTTCATCGTGATGGTGGACGGCAAAAACATCCTGCCGCTGGCGACCAGCCAGGATCACAAGCGCCTGATGGACGGCGATCTGGGCCCGAATACCGGCGGCATGGGCGCGTACTCACCCGCCCCCGTGGTCACACCGGAAGTGTATGCACGCGCACTGCGCGAAGTGATCATCCCGACCGTGCAGGGCATGGAAAAGGAAGGTCATACTTACACCGGTTTTTTATACGCCGGACTGATGATAGACCCGAATGGCGGCATCAAGGTACTGGAGTTCAACTGCCGGATGGGCGACCCGGAAACACAGCCCATCATGCTGCGTCTGAAGACCGATTTGCTGACGCTGATGGAGCACGCGGTCGACGGCACACTGGATAGTATCGAAGTTGAATGGGACCGCCGCACCGCCTTAGGCGTCGTGATGGCCGCAGCCAATTACCCTGATACCCCGAAGAGCGGCGATGTGATCAACGGTTTGCCGGCCAGGGGCGAAGAAGACGTGCATGTGTTTCACGCGGGAACGACGCTCAAAGACGGCAAAGTCGAAACCAGTGGCGGGCGTGTGCTCTGCGTCACGGCGTTAGGCGACAGTGTGCGCATGGCACAGCGGCGCGCCTACCAGGTAGCGGATGGAATTTCTTTCGAAGGTTGCCAGATGCGTCGTGATATCGGTTTCCGTGCGCTAACCGCCAAGCATAAGTAGGATATTGCCAGTGGGCGATCATCATTGTGTTGTTTCTACTTCGTCACATGCGGTGAAGCGTGAAAGGTGAAGGGCGTGTTCGTCCATCGTATCGCCTCATCGCAGCCCACCTTGCGCGCGGCGGGTTGATCGCCTACCCCACCGAGTCCTGCTATGGCTTGGGCTGCGACCCGGCGAATCGCGCCGCCGTGCTGCGACTGCTGAAGTTGAAACAGCGACCGCAACGCAAGGGATTGATTCTCATCGCCTCAAGCTATCAGCAGGTTGCGCGTTATTTACAGCCGCTGAATCCTGAGCAGCAACAGCGCTTGCAGGAAGCGGGAGCACAGGCGATTACCTATCTGATGCCGGTGAAAAAAACGGCTCCCAGATGGCTGCGGGGCGCGCATGACACGCTGGCGGTGCGTCTTACCGCGCACCCGTTTGCAAAACAGCTGTGTCATCGCATGCGCAGTGCGCTGGTGTCCACCAGCGCCAACAAAAGCGGGATGCGTCCAGCCAAAACCCGTGCCGAGTGCCGTCGCCTGTTCGGGAAAGAAGTGTGGGTTTTACCGGGTCTGGTGGGTCACCGCCGACAGCCGTCAAAGATACTCGCGTGGCTCGATGGTAGAATTGTGCGCAATTAAAATTTATAAGCCGGATTCCCGCCATCGCGGGAATGATGGCAAAACAGGAGAGAGAGTATGAGCAACGCCGTGAACAGTGCAGCCGTTAAAGAATATCTGATCGAATTGCAGGATCTGATCGTCACCCGCCTCGAGCAGGTGGATGGCCAGAAATTCATCCGCGACAAGTGGGAGCGTGCAACCGGCAGCGGCGGTATCGGCAAGGGTGAAGGCATCAGTTGCATTCTCGAAGAAGGCAATGTGCTTGAGCGCGGCGGCGTGGCGTTCTCGCATGTACAGGGTGACAAGATGCCCGCTTCGGCCACGGCACACCGCCCGGATCTGGCTGGCTGCAGCTGGGAGGCAATGGGCGTGTCGCTGGTGATACACCCGCGCAATCCTTATGCGCCGACCACACATGCAAATGTACGCATGTTCATGGCGCACAAGCCGGATGGCGAATCCGTGTTCTGGTTCGGCGGCGGCATGGATCTCACGCCGTATTACGGCTTCGAGGAAGATACCGTTCATTTTCATCAGATCTGCAAAAACTCTCTCGCGCCGTTCGGCGATGAATTGCATGCAAAATACAAGAAATGGTGCGATGAATACTTCTTCCTCAAGCATCGCAACGAACCGCGCGGCATCGGCGGCATCTTCTTCGATGATCTCTCAGTGCCGGATTTTGCCACTGCGTTTGCCATCCAGCAAAGCGTGGGCGATCACTTCCTGTCAGCCTATGTGCCGATTCTGGAAAAACGCATGGACACGCCTTACGGTGAGCGCGAACGCGACTTCCAGCTGTATCGTCGCGGGCGCTATGTTGAATTTAATCTGGTGATCGACCGCGGCACAATCTTTGGATTGCAGTCTAATGGCCGCACCGAGTCGATCCTGCTGTCCATGCCGCCGCTGGTGAAATGGCGTTATGACTGGCATCCGGAACCGGGTACACCGGAAGCGGAACTGTACGATACCTTCCTGCAACCCAAAGACTGGGTGTAAGAAAAAGCCCGCGAAAGCGGGCTTTTTCTTGGGTGCCTGTCTTACTTAGTCGGCCGGTTACTTCCCGATACGATTTTGTATTCCAGCAGGCGGCACTCGATTGCACCGTTGAACAATGGCGTGCGCTTGGAGGGTGACAGGCGCATCAGCTTCAGGATCGCTTTGTCGGCAGTAAACAGATAAGCCGTCCAGCCGCCGAATTTTTTCTTCAGCGCATCACCCAGCTTCGGATAGAGCTCAGCAAGTTCATCCAGTTCACCCATACGTTCACCGTAGGGCAAGTTGGCCACCATGATGCCGTGCGCTGCGGGTGCCGTGATTTCCAGGATGTTTCCCTGATTCAGTTCCACGCATTCGGACAATCCTGCATCGTGCAGATTGCGCCATGCGGTTTTCATCGCATCGCCATACATGTCGCTGCCGTAGATTTCCAGCGGCTTCGGCGGCAACTGTGCCGCGATCGCCGCATCTTTCATCGCCTGCCATTTGGCCGCTTCAAAATTCAGCAACTTCTCGAAGGCGAAACTCCGCGCAATACCGGGCTGAATATTCAGCGACATCTGCACCGCTTCGATCAGGAACGTACCGCTGCCACACATCGGGTCGAGCAGCGGTGTGCCGGGTTTCCAGCCGGTCAGACGCAGAATGCCTGCCGCCAGATTTTCCCGGATCGGCGCGATATTGGTGTGCTGACGTACGCCGCGCTTGAACAACGGATCGCCGGACGTATCCAGATACAGCATCAGCTTTTCGTCTTCGATAAATACGTGGATGCGTACGTCAGGCGTTAACGTATCGACGCTGGGACGCTCGTCGCAATGTGCGCGAAAACGGTCACACACGGCATCCTTGACCAGCAACGTGATGAACTCCAGACTTTGCAGCGCACAGCGGATCGCCGTGGTATTCACCCGTATCGTGTGCGTGACATTAAACCAGCGCTGCCATTGCAGATCGAACACAGCCTTGTATATATCCTGTTCGGTGCGATAGTAAGTTTCCTTGACGCGCCACAAAACGCGACTGGCGACACGGCTTTCCAGATTAACCCGGTAGCACAGCGGCCAATCACCGGAAAAATGCACACCGCCTTCGGTGGCACGCACGTTCTGCGCACCCATCTCGACAAGGTCGCTAAATAAGACGGTTTCGAGGCCGCGCGGGCAGGGAGCAAAAAAATCAGTCATAAGGAAATCTCTAAAAAGGCTTTACTGTCACCAGAATGACCACAACGGTCAGAATGAGAACGGGAATTTCGTTGAAAAAACGGTAAAAAACATGGTTTCGGGCATTTTCATCGGCAGCGAATCGTTTGACCAGTATGCCGCAATAGTGGTGGTAGCCATACAGCCCCACAACAAGCGCAACTTTGGCATCCAGCCAGCCGCCGCTAAAACCATAAGCAAACCACAACCCCAGCCCCGATGCGATCGCAAGCCACGCAATCGGCGTGACGAAGCGATACAGCTTGCCCTCCATCAGCTTCAGACGTGCAATCTCCGCAGGAGCTGTCGCCATCGCATGGTTGACGAACAGACGCGGCAGATAGAATAGCCCGGCGAACCAGGATACGACCATGATGATATGAAATGCTTTAAGCCACAACATAGGCAACTTTCGATAAAATGCTCACAGAGCGGATTATACAGTCTGATACAACCCGCCCAGCCACTTACTGCGCCAGCCTCTTCCGGAACAGCACCAGCGAGGCGTAGTAACCTGCCAGCGAATAGCCTGCCAGCACCGCGATATCCGTGAGGATGCTGTTCGGAATGCTGTCGTTCAGTAACGGGCGCGCCAGATTGACGGCATGAGTCAGCGGCAATATGGCCGACACGCCCTGCAACATCGCCGGCAACTGATCGACCGGAAAGAATACGCCGCACAACAGCGTCATCGGGGTTACGACCAGCGTGAAGTAGTACATGAAAAATTCATAGCCCGGCGCCAGCGCCGTCACGATCAATCCCAACCCGGCGAAGCACAGCCCGACCAGCAGTGACAGCGGGATGATCCACAGCGACAGCGGCGAGTGCGACATGCCTAACGCCCAGATCACCATCAGCACCGCAACACCTGACAGCAGGCTCTTGCTCGCCGCCCAGAAAATTTCCGACAGAACGATGTCATCCAGCGTGGTCGGCGTGTTGAGTATAGCCTCCCAGGTGCGCTGTTCGTGCATCCGCGCAAAACCGGAATACAGAGCCTCGAAACTGGCGCTGTTCATCGTGCTGTAGCACACCGTTCCGGCGGAGAGAAAGGCGATATAGGACATGCCGCTGATTTGCGGCAGCATGCCGCCCAGCCCGTACCCCAACCCCAGCATATAGATCACCGGATCGGCGAGATGGCCCATTATCGATGGCCCTGCCATCTTTTTCCAGACCATGTAATGACGCCGCCAGATCGGGATGAAGCGCAGGCTGAATTGCGGAAAAGCGTAAAAATTAGTCTGCATTTCTGCCTTCCGTCAATATGATTTTCATTCGCGCATTTCCCTGCCCGTGAGTTTCAGGAACACGTCTTCCAGATTGGCCGGCCGATGCACATAGCGCAACTCGGGGTGTTGCTGCAATTCGAGCAACAATGGATGTGCCTGATTTACATAGCAAAAAACCGATTCGCCGCTCACCTCAAACCGTTGCACATGGTGCGCCGCATGATTCTGCGCCCAGGCCGCCGCGTGTTCGCCGAACACCTCGACGACTTCAGGTTCGATATTTTCTGCGATCAGCTCTCTGGGCGAACCGCTGCTGATGATGCGCCCGTTGTCCATCACCGCAAGACGGTGGCACAGCCGTTCCGCCTCATCCATGAAGTGGGTGGTGAGCACCAGCGTCTTGCCGCGCGCGGTCAGTTCGCGCAGGCGTTGCCAGATCAGATGGCGCGCCTGCGGATCAAGCCCCGTGGTCGGCTCATCGAGAAAGATCACATCTGGATCATTCACCAACGCGCGCGCCAGCGTCAGCCGCCGCTTCATCCCGCCTGACAGGGTCGGCACTTTCGCGTCCGCCTTGTGCGTCAGATTGGCGAACTCCAGCAATTCCGGCAGACGCGCACGGATAGCCGCATCCTTCATGCCGAAGTAACGGCCGTACACCATCAGATTTTCTGACACGGTAAAATCGGGGTCGAGATTATCCATCTGCGGCACCACACCGATACGCTGCCGCGCCTCTCGGGCATGCACCGGAATAGCGTGATTTAACAGCTGAATCTTGCCGCCATCGGGCGCAATCAGCCCGAGCAGCAAACGCAGCGTCGTGGTCTTGCCGGCGCCATTCGGCCCCAGCAAACCGAAGCATTCGCCGCGTACGATATTGAGGCTGATGCCGTCCACCACACGCTGCCCGCCGTACTGTTTTACCAGGTTTTCAGCCACGATAACGCTACTCATAAACGGCATCCGTTAAATTCATTCAACACGATCTGCTTGAGCTGATTTAGCCGCCCGTGAAAAAAATGTCCCGCTTCGGGAAACACCACGACCGGCAGATGCTGAGGGCGTGCCCAGTCCAGCGCATCGGCAAGCGGAATCACCTCATCCTGTTCGCCGTGGATCAGCAGCGTGTTGTGCGGCACGGACGGCATCGCAAAGCGGCCTACCGCAGGCGCTATCAGCACCAGTTTGTGCGGCTGGGGATGCAGATGCCCGGCTGCACGCGCGGCAACATAACCGCCAAAGGAAAAGCCCGCCAAAATCAACGGCAGATGGCCGAACGCGTCCCGCGCATGTTGCACCGCCGCCAGCAAATCTTCAACCTCGCCATTGCCGCTGTCGAAGCCCCCCTCACTGTTGCCTACGCCGCGAAAATTGAAACGCAGCGTGGCAAAATCCAGTTCGGCAAAAGTTTTGGCCAGCGTGGTCACGATCTTATTTTCCATCGTGCCGCCCATCGTCGGCAGCGGATGCGCGATCA
Source organism: Burkholderiales bacterium (assembly GCA_038205615.1). Taxonomy (GTDB): domain Bacteria; phylum Pseudomonadota; class Gammaproteobacteria; order Burkholderiales; family Gallionellaceae; genus Gallionella. Next base: position 11,985 of record JBBRBS010000050.1, read on the forward strand.
CCGCGATCGCACAAGGTTCGTTCTCCGGCAGATGAAGTACGCCCTCCAGCAGACCTGCAGGACCAGCTAAAGTAATTTTGCTTTGAGTCGCCATCAGACCTTCAGTCGCTCGACGATGCGGCCATTTTTCAGATGCTCTTCGATGATTTCGTCGAGATCAGACTCATCCACATAGGTGTACCAAGTGCCCTCAGGATAAATCACGATGACCGGACCATCGTCACAACGATCCAGACATCCGGCTGAATTGATGCGGATGCTGTTCTGGCGATTGCTGATACCCAGCTCCTTGACCTTGTTCTTCACGTAGTCGCGCGCCTTTTGCGCGCCGTGGTTGCCGCAGCAATCGCTGCCATCTTCGCGCTGATTGGTACAGAAAAAAACGTGCTTGTCGAAATAGCTCATTACTCAACTCCAAAATTAACAATCAACAACACTTCACTCAGAAACAGGAGCTTTAGCTCCGTTGTTTCGCGGGAATGCCCTTGCGGCATCGATCCTGAATCCTTCACGCAACAACTTGGGGCATCGCCCCTTCATTCAGGAGCATGTGATTCATCTCCGCAGCTCCGAGGGAAACCCCTTGCGGGCTTAGTTGTGCGGGGAAGACCCTTCACTCAGGAATAGGCGATTTATCGCCTTATATTCCGTAGGAAGACCCCAGCGATCTTGCGGTCTGAATCCTGAAGTGGATTATACGTTCCGTATCCGCCATAAATGATACAGGAGCAACACCGGAAAGATCAGCGTGATGGTTTGCGCC
>JBBRBS010000051.1:0-12710 GCA_038205615.1 Burkholderiales bacterium
GGAAAGAAACAGATCAATCCCCTATACCGGCCTCTCACTCTTTCCAGAAGGCGGTTCAGTCCAACAAGGTTTATCTGCCGCGTATGAGTTCATCGTCATATTCGAATTTCGCTGCGCGGCAGATAAACGCTATACGTTAGAGCCCTCCAATGGCCAAAGATCAATATCAACCTTCGAGCACTGTGCTTTGCTTCGAAAATTTCAAAGAAGCAGCGCTTTACTTTGATCGTGTGCTTCCACTAAACATGGGGAGGATGCGAGGGGATCCTGACGTTGGAGACATATTGGTTGGATACCCGGAGGAAATTCCATCCGCTGCGCTATCCCACCTCATAGATGGCGTAGAGGGAGATACAGTCACATACAGCCACGCTACGCGGGTTATTGAATTCACTTCGGACAAGTGGGTTGAGTTCGCAAAGAAGGCCGAACCATACGCCAGACTTTGGTCTTCAGATCCTCGAAACCCAGACGAAGTTGAGCTTCGCGAGGAGTACAGAAAGCTTGAGCAAGCGTACTTCGCAGATGCCTCTATTAGCGGGACTATTCCCATTCGAGAAGCTTTTCGAGACTATGCATCGAGCCTTGGTCTCAAAGTTTTCTGTGTCATGCTCCCTCCTGCGCAAGTACTTACGGGAGGGCAAAGAGACCCAAGCATCACATTGTCTCGGCTCAACCTAATCGACGCTAGCCAAGCCGATTGGCGTCAAATTATCGACCTACGAAAAGATGTGCAGTCCCACAGGAAACTTGCACGCCTTCGTCTGTTTATCCATAACAACTACGCTGACTGTTCCTTCGCCTATATCGAGGACGACCTATTACGTCGTATAGAAGACTACGAGCAAGTAAGTGAGAAGTTTGGCTTAAAGACCACACTTTCCTCTCTCTCGATGTTGCTCGATTCAAAGGCATTGCAGGCGTCCGCTGGTGCTGGCCTTGTTGCAGGGTTGTTTGGAGGCCCAGTTGTTGGGCTCACAGCCGCTGCCGCCATCGAGATCGGCAAGGTCGCAATAAACATTGCAGAAAAGCATCACGAGTTCAAGGACTGGCAAGCTGGACATGATCTCGCCTACATCTTCGAAACAAAAACAAAGCTGTCATGAACACATTGGGTATCAGCCATGCACTTCAAATATGGCTCTAACCCATCATTCCACCGGACCTGCGCGAAAAGCCGCGCAGGCCGGTGAATTCAAACGTTGGGCTTTAGGCGATTAATGGGGGCACACTCGAATTAACATCTCTCACATATTGGCCGCGGCCTTTGTTATTTTGCTGGGGGTAGCCGCCTTTGCCGGCAAGCTGCCGTTTGCCGTCCTCTGGCTATATCTCATTGCCAGCACCATCGCATTTTCCGCCTACGCAATTGACAAATCAGCCGCAAAAAACGATCAGCGGAGAACTCGCGAGCGCACATTGCATATTCTCGGACTGGCCTGCGGCTGGCCGGGCGCATTAGCCGCACAGAGTCTGCTTCGTCACAAGTCCAGAAAGCCGTCATTTCAGATATGGTTTTGGGCCACGGTCACACTCAATTGCAGCGCACTCGGCTGGGTTATCACATCCCCGGACGCCTATGCACTTCGAGCATTTCTTGTCATGGCGTGAGGGTCAGCCTGTCATTCAAAGAAAATTATCCTTAAATGGCTTTTAATCCACATAAAAACTAAATTAATCAATATGTTACATTAATTCAGAAATTCACATGCCAAGTAATGATCTAAAATTTTCTATCACATTGAATTTTCGTGATTTTCGTGGACTACTGATTTTTCATGAATTATGCGACCGCCTACGTCCGGTTCAATCTGGGATCGAACGCATCGCGCACCGCGTCGGCAAACAGGTTCGCCGCCAGTACCAGCGCCAGCATGAAGCCGAAAGCGGCCGCCAGCGCCCACCACACCATCGGTTCACGCGCCATTTCCAGTCTGGCGCCGTTGATCATCGTGCCGAAGCTGATCATTGAAGGATCGACGCCGACGCCGACATAGGACAGCACCGCTTCGGCCAGCACCAGCCCGGAAAAATCCATCACCAGTGCGATCAGGATGATGTGCATCACGTTTGGCATGATGTGGCGCGACAGGATGCGCAAACTGGATACGCCGAACGATTGCGCCGCCTGAATGTACTCGAGCTCGCGCAGCTTCAGGGTCTCGCCGCGCAACAGACGGCACAGCCCGGTCCAGCTGGTCATGCCGAGAATCAGGCAGAGGAACACCAGACGCAGGTCGGCGCGCGAGGCGGCCGTATCGAACCAGCCGGGATGCGTGTCTATCGTCACCTGCATCATCAGCACCGCCGCAGCAATCAGCAGCACGCTGGGAATGGAACTGAGTACTGTGTAGACATACTGGATCACATCGTCCACCCAGCCCCTGAAATAGCCTGCCGCCACGCCGAGAAACAAGGCCAGCGGCAGCGTCACCAGCGTCGTCACGGTGCCGATGATCAGCCCAGTGCGGATGCTTTTGAGCGACAGGTACAGCACATCCTGCCCCACCTTGTCGGTGCCCAACACGTGATAGACGGCGGCCAGATTGCAGGTTGCGCCGATCAGCGCAGCGATGATGAGAGTCGCGACGATGACCGCGCGCCGCGCCTTTGCTATCCATACCAATAACGCTCCTGCCAGCAGCCCGGCTAGTGCACCGGTCAGCGCCCGCCGCGCAACATCCGCGTCACGCACTGACACATCAGTCAGATGCGCGCCGCCGTATTGCAACCTCGGAAATTCGCGCAGCACACGCCCATCTGCGGAAGTGTTGCTCTCTTTGGCATACAGCGTCACGGCCATTGGGGCGGAATAGGTTTTCTCGGTGTGCAGGCGCAACGGTTCGACCATATAGTCGAACACGCTCAGCACCTCCGGCGAATATGCACCCTTCAGAGCGACCCGGTAGTGCAGCGTATCGAGCCCGCCCACCAGCAGAAAAAGCGACAACACCAACAATGACACCAGCGCCACGCCGCTTTGGCCCACGCGCCGCCAGGGCAGCAGCAGATGTTCCTGCCGTCGCACATACAGCGCCATTGCGATGCCGGCTGCCAGCAGCAAAAACACCAGCGCATCGCTCCACAAGATGACCGGCATCATGACAGGCGCACCCTAGGATCAACGACCGTGTATGAAATATCAGTCAAAATCAGCCCTGCGATATACAGCAGCGAACCCAGAAATACCATCGCCCTGACGACCGAAAAATCCTGTGCGTTGATCGCATCGATCGTGTAACTGCCCAGGCCGGGGATGCCGAAGAACGACTCGGTGAGCAGACTGCCCATGAACAACAGCGGAATCACCACCACGACACCGGTCAATATCGGGATCATTGCGTTTTTCAGCACATGAGTGAACAGCACGCGCAGCTCTGACAAGCCTTTGGCGCGCGCGGTGCGCACGTAATCGCGGCCTATCTCCTCCAAAAAGATCGTGCGATACCAGCGACTGCTCGAACCGACGCCACTAATAACGCCGATGATAACGGGCAGCACCACGAATTTGAAACCGCCTTCCCCGTAGCCTGAGATCGGCACCAGATGCCACAGTTTGCTGACAAGAAATTGCCCGCCGATGATGTAAAACAGGCCGGAAATCGACATCAGCACCACGCACAGCGCAACGCCCGCGATATCCAGCGCGGTGGCGCGAAACAACGTCATCAACAGCGCAAAACTGACATAAGCGATCAGGCCGATCAGAAAGGTCGGCAGCGCGATGGCAAGACTCGGTCCCATGCGCTGCGCGATCTCGCGTGAGATGTTGCGCCCGTCATCGGAGTAACCGAAGTCCAGCACGAACATGCTGGCGGACTTACTCCAGAAAATCGTATCGGTTAATTTACCCGCGCCGGCAGCCGCACTGTTGACCAGCAACGGCTTGTCGTAGCCGCGCTGCTGCTTCCATTTATCGATCGCCTCCGGCGTCACGCGCTTGATGCCTAACTGCATGCGCGCCATGTCGTCAGGCGTATTCACGACGAAGAACAGCGCGAAGGTAAGCAGATTCACCCCGATTAGAATCGGGATGGCGTAGAGAATGCGGCGGATGAGGTAGGCGATCATGAGTGGGCGTATTGTACGGGCTGGATTGCAAAACCGGAACACGTGGCGGAGAATGCGCTCAGTTAAACGGACGCTTTTCAGTCGCCAAGACCCATCGGGGTTATTCAATCAAACTATCGGGAGATTTCATGTATTACATCGTTGAATCGGATAAAACATTTGAACAGGCATCGACTGACCTCGATGCAGCCGTCAAGCATCACGGCTTCGGCGTGCTGCACGTACACGGCCTTGGCAACACGCTGCGCAGCAAAGGCATCGCTTTTGCAGAAGAGTGCAATGTGTTTGAAGTCTGCAATCCGGCACAGGCGGCAAAAGTGCTGTCCACCGATATGCGCCTGAACATGGCCCTGCCCTGCCGCATATCGGTTTATACCGAAAAGGGCAAAACGAAAATCGGCGTGATCAGCCCGGTGCAAATGCTCTCTGCACTGTCTCAGGACACAGCGTTGAACCAGGTTGCCAAAGAAGTCGAAGAAAAGATCCTGTTGATGGTGGACGAGGCGAAATAAACGGCAGCTACTGGCTGCCCGCCTCTTCCCGTTTTTTCAGCACGCGCCACAGCCCGAAAACGGACAGCAGCAGCGCCAATGCACCCAGCCACAGCGGCCAGACAGAGGGCTGATTCCATTCGGCGCGCAACCCGTCACGCAGCTTCGCATCCACGCGCCAGTATTTGAGCTTGTTGTTCGCCATCACGGAAGGCTTCACGTTGTGCAGCCAGCCGTGTTGCAACACATAATTCTTCGGATGGTACCCCCATAACCACGGGCTATCGTTACGCAAAATTTGCAGCATCTGGTCGATGATAAGCTGGCGTTCGGAGCTATTTTCCATGTTCTTCATCTGCTCAAACAGCCGGTCGTATTGCGGATTGCTGTAGTTCGCGGCGTTCTCGCCCCCTTTTCCCACCTTGGCCTGCGCGCCATTCAGCAGAAATAGAAAGTTTTCCGGGTCGGGATAATCGGCATTCCAGCCGAAATAGAACATCTGCGTATCGCCACGGCGGATCTTGTCCTGAAAACGGTTGTAATCGGTACTGCGCACCACCAGCTGCACGTTGATCTTGTCGAACTGCTTGCGCAGCCAGTCCAGTCGCGACTTGTTGCCCACGCCATTGGCGGTGGTATCCAGATTGATTACCAGCGGCTGAGCGGTTTTCTCGTCCACGCCGCCGGGATAACCCGCCTCGGCCAGCAGCCGTTTTGCCTCGCTGATAGATTTGCGACGAGGCTGCCCATCGACCCAGTCGTACACGACCTTGTTGATGCCGGCCTCGCCCGCTGTATAGCCAAAGATACCCGGCGGAATCGGCGACTGTGCCGCGATGCCGCGCCCGTTGGCGAAGATGGAGACGAATTCCTCGAAATCCACCGCAATCGCGATCGCCTGCCGCAGCTTGCGTGCTTTTTCAGAACTGCCGCCCACCACTGGATCGAGCCAGTTGAAGCCGGTGTACATCGTGGAAGTCGCAACCGAAGTAGACAGCGTAATGCCCTGTTCGCGCATTGCGTCGGACACGCTAGTCTCCCCGCCCACGCTCACCTGAACCGCCTGATCGAAGCTGTCTGAACTGATACCGGACGCATCGTAATACCCCTGCAAAAACTTGTTCCAGTAGGGAATGGTTTCCTTTTCCAGCGTGAAGACGATGCGGTCGATCAGCGGCAACGCATGATTCGCATCCGCCAGCAATCCTGCCTGAGCGTCGCCGGCTTCCCCCTGATCCGGATAGCGTTCGCTGTCGTAATACGGATTTTTAGACAGAACCATGCGCTTATTTGGCTCGTTTTCAGACAGATAATAAGGTCCGCTGCCCACCGGCCACCAGTCCAGCGTCAGGTTGCGCTCTTTCATTCCGGCCTGCGCGTAGAAGCGCTCGGCTTCCTGCGGCATCGGCGCGAAGAACGGCATCGCCAGCCAATAGGCGAACTGCGGATACTTGCCGTGAACGGTGATGCGGTAAGTCGTGTCATCCACCACCTGGACGCCCGGCAAGGGGTAGGCATTCAGGTCGAGGAATCCATCCGGATTTTTCTGCAACGCCTGTTGCAAGGTCTGTGCATAGTCTTTCAGGCCGACGATATATTCGCTCATCACGCCGAAAATAGGCAGATGCAATTGAGGATGCGCCAAGCGCTTGATTTGATTGACATAGTCGGCAGATGTCACGATACGCGTGCCGCTGTGCGCAAAATCGCCTGGCGCATGAATGTCGCGCAAGTCAGCGGGGGTCAGGTGCCCGTATTGGGCATGCCCCTGCGCATCGAGCGCAAAGGCGGGATGCGGCTGGTAGCGAAGCCCCGGCTTGATGTGAATTTCATAGACGCTGAATGCGATTTTTTCAGCCGGTGCGCTGTCCGGCAACGGCCGTTGATGGCTGTCCAGGTACGTGACCTGCGGCATCAAAGCTGCGGCCTGAGGCACCAGCTGATAAGGGCGTTTGAGATAGTGGTATTGCAGCGGCGGTGCGTAGATGTTGGCGAGGAACTCATATTCATTCTCGCTGTAGGCTTGTGCGGGGTCGAGATGCTTGGGCCGTTCGGTGAACGCGGTATAGAGTATTGAGCGCCCAGCATCCTCCGCAGGATAGGGGTTATTCCACAGGCCGCCAGTACAGGCAGCCAGCATCGTGCACAACAGGTAAGCGGCAAGGCGTTTCATGGCGCGAGAGTGTAGCCGAACGCCGCATCCAAGTCATTGCCATAAAATCAAAATAACAGTACAGTCCGGCATTCGCATAACTATTACAGGAGATCAGCAATGGCAATCTCAAGTGTAAACACTAATCCAACGGCCAGTAGTCCGTTAAGCAACCCCCTCAGCCAAATTGCCAGCAATGCTGTCGCGCCCGTCGTTGACAAAGCCCGTTCCAGCATTGACACAATACCTTCTACGATCGTGACGCTGTCCGCGCAAGCCCAGAAACTGAGCCAGAGCCAGACCAGCGCGAGCAGCACCCAGCCACAGTCCCAAAATTCGAATCAGGTGAATACTGCTGCGAAGGAAAATGTGGAATCGGTTCCCAAAGAAGCCAACGAAGCTTCCGGCATCCAGTTCATGGAAGGCGAAACACGCAGCGGTCGGATCAGCACCTACGCCTGACTCACCGGTTGAGCAGTTTCGATACAGCAAGCAATTCGACGGATAACGGCAATCGCCGTCCGTCGTAGCAGACATGGAATAGCTGATGAGTTCTAGTTTCGATATCCTGTGGGATACGCCTGATGATGCACTGCCTGAACTAACCGCCGAGCGCGAAGCCCATGCCGGAACGCGCGCGCGTTTAAAACTCCTCGAACGCACCTTGCTGCACTTTGTGCCGCGAGACCTGATTTCCTTTCTCGGGAAGGTCAGCCTGCTCGATGTCGAGTTGGGCGATCAGGTCGAAAAAAACATGTCCGTGATGTTTACCGATATTCGCGACTTCACCGCGCTGTCGGAAAGCATGACACCGCAACAAACCTTCAATATGATCAACTCCTACCTGTCGGTGATGAACCCGGTTGTCAGCGCGCAACACGGCATCATAGACAAGTACATGGGCGATGCGATCATGGCGTTGTTCCCCACTGCGGCCGACAACGCATTGACTGCCGCCCTGTCGATGCTCTCCCGTCTGGACGAATACAACTCGGGACGTGAACGCGCCACCTACGCGCCGATACGCATCGGCATCGGCATCAACACCGGACTGCTGATGCTCGGCGTGATCGGCGGCGGAAACCGCATGGAAGGCACGGTGCTGGGCCATACAGTCAATCTGGCGTCGCGCTTGCAGACACTGACCAAGACCTATGGCACGCCGTTGCTGATCAGCGAACACACGCTGTACAGTCTGTCAGAACCCGAGAAATTTCTGGTTCGCCATTTAGGCCGCGTCAAGGTCGCGTACAAGACCCATCCTGAATCGATCTATGAAGTGTTCAATCACGATGCGCCGCATATCAGGGACGAGAAGGTCCGGACGCTGAAAAAATTCGAAGAGGCGCTGGCGTATTTTCACACCCGCGCCGTCGCGCGCGCTCAGCCGATGTTCGAGGAAATCGTACGCGAAAACCCGGAGGACATCCCTGCCAAAGTGTATCTGCAGCGCTGCGCCGATTACCTTTTGACCGGACTGTACGTCAACGCCGAGGAATTCACCGGCGAACTCGTGTGGGACGATAAGTACAAGTTGGGCATCGATGAAATCGACAGCCAGCACCAGGAAACTTTTTCAATCATCGGTCAGTTGCACGAAGCGGTGACGAATGGCAACGATCATGCTGCAAGTTCCGCACTGCTGCTCACGCTGGACAATCAAATTCAGGCGCATTTTGACTTCGAAGAGCAATTGATGCGCGATCATCACTACCCTTTTTCGGCAGACCATATCGCCCAGCACAACTCGTACAAGAAATTTTTCACCAAACTCAGCGGCGAGATCGAAGCTGATGTCGACGATCCCGCTTACCTTGGTTTCAAGATCAATCTTTTCCTGGCTGACTGGCTGCTGAACCATTCCAACCGCGATGACCGGCATATGAGCCGATTCCTGAGCGAACGGGGTGCATTCAAACCCCGCTAGTTTTTTAGCACCCAATTTAACTGTACCCACCATGCAATCAGACTGCAACACCGCCGGACAAGGCGCAATGATCGATAACAGCGAGCTGACGGCAACCGCACAGGGCACCGTGCTCTGCCGCCTTGACCAGTTCGCCACACTGCGCGCATCAGGCATCGATGCACAGTCGTTCCTGCAAAACCTGCTCAGCAACGACATCCGTAATGTCAGCGAAACGCAGGCGCAGCTGTCAAGTTTCAATACGGCAAAAGGACGCATGCTGGCGACCTTTTTGATCTGGCGCGATGGTGAAGATTATCTGCTGCAACTGCCGGCCACACTGTCAGAGGCATTGCGCAAGAAGCTGTCCATGTACGTGTTGCGCGCCAAGGTGAAGATCACCGATGCCGGCAATGAAGTCATTTCACTGGGTTTGTCAGGCGTGCAAAAAATGCTGCCCGAGAGCTGTCTTGAGTTGCCGCCACTGGGCGTGACACACTCGACTGAACTGGGATGCAGCATCATCAGACTCGCTGATGCGCGCTTCCAACTCAACACCACACCCGAACATGCCGACACGCTGTGGCAGACGCTGGCCGTCGGTGCGAAACCCGTCGGCAGCCTGTGCTGGGACTGGCTCAACATCCGCGCAGGCACGCCCGTCATTCAACCCGAAACGCAGGAACAATTCGTGCCGCAAATGGCGAATCTCGACCTGATCGGCGGGATCAACTTCAAGAAGGGCTGTTATCCCGGCCAGGAAATCGTCGCGCGCATGCACTATCTGGGCAAACTAAAACGCCGGATGTATCTGGCGCATGTGGCAAGCCCGGCGCTGCCAGGCGAAGAATTGTACAGCTCGGAGATGGAAGGTCAGGCCTGCGGCATGATCGCGAATGCGGCCCCGGCTCCCGGCGGCGGATATGACGTGCTGGCCGTGCTGCAGATTGCAAGCCACGACGCACATACCGTTCACTTAGGCTCGTTGCAGGGTCCGGCGCTAATCTTCGAGAGCCTGCCCTACCCGCTGCCATGAACCTGCCCGCGCAGCTATTTACCCACGATAGTCTGCTGCTGGCCAACTTCTCCTTTGTTTTTTTGCTGTTCCGCGCGCTGCGTCAGGCGCCGTGGCGCACCCTGTTCGATAACACCGACATGATGAACGCGCTGATCGGGCTGATGTTCTGCACCCCCGTTTTCTGGCAACTGAGCGCGGGCATTCATCCCGGATTCAACTTCCACCTGATTGGCGCCACCCTGTTTCTGCTGATGTTCGGCTGGCCGATCGCGTTGATCAGTCTGTCAGTGATCATGCTCGGCACCTGGCTCTATTCAGGCTTGGATTTGATGACACTAGGTATCAACGGATGGCTGATGCTGGCCGTGCCGATGCTGTTCAGCGAAGCGCTGCTGCGCTTTTGCCAGCGGTACCTGCCGAAAAACTTCTTTGTATTCGTGCTGCTGAACGGTTTTGCCGGCGCTGCCATCGCCTCTGTCGCAATGATCACCGCGATCTCGCTGGTATTGCTGGGACTGACCCACTATACCTGGCCGGAAATACAGTACCACTACCTGATCCCGGCACCCATCCTCATCTTCGCCGAAGCGTTCGCGACAGGCGCCGTGATCACCGCCTTCACGGTATCCCATCCTGAGGCGGTGATGAATTTCAGCGAAAAAGAATATTTAACGGGGAAGTAACTTCAGGCGCATCTTGATGTGCGGCAACCCCGCATCCTGAAAAACATCGCCTTCTTCATTGAATTCAAATCTGCGATAAAACGGCACGGCACAGGTCTGCGCATCGACGTCAACCTGAGGATAATCGTGGGCTCTGGCGTAGTCCATCAACGCTTCCATGATGGCGGTACCGACTTTCTGTCCGCGCCATGCCAGCAGTACGGCGATGCGTCCGATGTGCCCGTCAGAGCGCATCCGCCCGCAGCCCATCGCCTCGCCCTGCGAGCTTAGCACCAGCGCGTGACGGCAATCTTCATCCAGCCCGTCCCACTCCAGCTCAGCGGGAATACCCTGCTCGCGGATGAACACCGCCTCGCGAACCGCCTTGAGCAACGGTTCTCCGTCGTGCCAGCTAACCAGACTTACGCTAAAAGGGTTGCTCATAGGTGTTCTTTCCGAATAATCATGCAATGATTTCGACGGGTGTGCCCACGGGGACCTGATCGAACAATTCAAGCAAATCCGCGTTGCGCATCCTGATACAACCGTGCGAACGGGCCTCACCCACAGGCTCGGAATCAGGCGTGCCGTGAATGTAGATATAGCGGCGCATCGTATCGTTTTTTCCTGACCGGTTCAAACCCGTCTCGCAACCGGACAGCCATAAAATCCGGGTCAGTATCCAGTCGCGCTCCGGGAACTGCGCACCCAGTTCCGGCGTATAGATTTCACCGGTCGGGCGGCGGCGCACGAACACTGAATTTTCGGTGCAACCCGCACCTATTCTGGCGCGGACAACATGCTTGCCGCGCGGCGTGCAGAAACTGCCGGACAGCTCTCCTGCGCCCTTCAACGCAGTTGAAACCGAATAACGGCGCAGCACCTGCCCTGAGTCATCAAGCAATTCAAGCATTTGCGTTTTAATGTAAATACTTATTTTCATTGTATTTTTTTATGAACGCGGCGCATCGCAAAAAAACTACTCAGCGTTGAACCACATTCTTCAGCCAGCACGCCGCCTGTGACCCTGGCATGATGATTCAAACGCGCCTCGGCAAACAGGTTCAACATGCTGCCGCACACACCGGTCTTGAAATCAGACGCTCCATACACCAGCCGCTGTATTCGCGCATGCATGATGGCTCCTGCGCACATCAGACAAGGCTCGAGCGTAACGAACAGCTCGCAGCCTGTCAGGCGATAATTGCCGAGGTATTGCGCCGCATCGCGCAACGCCTGCATCTCCGCGTGCGCGGACGGATCGTGTCGGGAGATCGGTGCGTTATAACCGCGCCCGATGATGACCCCCTCCTTCACCACCACCGCGCCCACCGGCACTTCCCCCACGGCCTCGGCCTGCCGCGCCAGCTCAAGCGCTGCGCGCATGTAATCCTCATCGGTCATAGATAACACCCAAAATCTGCCGGATCAGCTCTGTGTCGCCAGCGCGTAGCAGACATCCAGTTCCCGTCCGAGCAGTTCAACGACTTCGCCGTCCACGCGCCCGACTCGTGCCAACTCCGTCAATTGCGCAAAAACTTCATCGCGGGACTGCTGCACCCGGTACGGGCGAGTCTGCGCAAGCGCCTGAAAAATATCGGCAACGCTGATGATGCGCGCCTCCAGATCCAGTTTTTGTCCGGCCCGGTGAAACGGGTAACCGGTTCCCAGCAAATTCTCATGGTGCGCACCCGCCCAATAGGCAATCGGCGTCCCGCTGAACACATTCTTCAGAATGCGAAAGCTGTCATAAGCATGGCGTGTAATTCTCGCGCGCTCTTCCCGGTTGAGCGGTGCGGGTTTGTCGATGATGAAATCCGGCACGCGCAACTTGCCCAGGTCGTGCAACAATCCAGCCGCCTCAATCAAATCCAGCGCCTCCCCGCTGCGCCCTTCGCACTCGGCCAGATGGCGGGCAATATTGGCAACCCTGCGCGAATGCTCGTGTGTATAGGGACTCTTGGCATCCACCACCCGCGCAAAAAGATTCGCGATATCCAGCATGTCGCGCATTGAAAGAAGACGATCGGCAACCGCAGCGAAATTTGCAATATCCTCATCCAGATAGTCAGGGTCCATCGCCAGCCAGAATGCCTCATTCGCCGCCGCCCTGGCAAACGCATCCACCAGCACGGGCGAAAAGAGCGTACCGGCCAATCCCTGTATCCGCTCGATGATGACCGGATACTCCCAGAGGATCGCACTCTGCAACCCCGCTTCAGCAAGGATATAGGGGACTTGTAATACATCCACCCGATCCGCCAGGAAGATCAGATTGGCCGCCACGCGCGTCGATTCGGGCAGAGAAGCCGGCAGATCGCACCAACTGCTATCAACAAGCCGATTCCAACATTTTCGAGAGGCACGGGATTTATTAATCTTGGAATCGCCGACCAAATAATACTGAACG
>JBBRBS010000052.1:0-12636 GCA_038205615.1 Burkholderiales bacterium
GGCCTTGTCGCCCGCAAGCTGCTGCGTGAGAGCCGCCCATTCCGGTTCGCAGGCAAACACATTGAGTGCGGCATGACTGGAAGTGCTGATGAGTAATAATGCTAACAATATGATTTTATTCATTATTTTTTCCTTGTTTGAGTTTGCCAAACGCTAAGTTACAAACGGCTAGCTGTTTAATACTGGTGCGCGCCGTGTGCGCCCAGACTCATGATGTATTGCACGAACAACTGGTTGTCGGGCAGCCCCATCCTCGAATTGTCGCGCGCCAGTTGCAAACGCAGGCGGGAAAACTCGCTCGGGCTGTAGTCCAGCATCCAGGTCGCACGCGACGGGTTGAAGCCGTAATTGCCGACGACATTGCCGATATTTTTCGCGCCGACAGAAGCTGCACCCGGATCGAGTTGGTCGTAGCGCAGCCCTGTGCGCCAGTGCGGCATGAACTGATATACGCTTTGCAGATACCAGCCGCTTTGCGTGTTGCTGAAACTGTCGGTTGTTGCCAGGTTATACGTCAGCAGGCCGCTCTCTTTTCGACGGAAATATTCGCCCTGCAGCTTGAGATAGCGGTTGGCGGTGTTGCCGTCGGGCGAGTATTTCCAGACGAAGTCGAGGCCTGTCGTTTGGCTGTCGCCGGAAAAACTGTTGTTTATCAGCGGGTTTGCAGGATCTGTACTGATCGCCGCGATGCGTCTGGTTTGATGCAGCGACACGCCCGCGCGCCAGCTGTGTTCGATGCCGATGTCATCGCCGACATGGGCGAACAATGTGCCTGCCCCTGCGCCATTTTTTGTTCGGTCAGTGCCGGGAAATCCGCGTCCGCGTCCGATTTCTCCGCCCAGCTCGATAAAGGTATCGGTCGGTGCCAGCCACTTGAGCTGCACGCCGTCTTCTCCCAGCTGATTGTTCCACAGCGTACTGTAGACCAGCGGTTGGTCGACGAAATCCCAGGCGTGGGCGTGTTGCTCGTTCAGGTAGCCCAAAGCTGAAAAGAACCGTCCGAACTTGAGATTGACACCGTTGCCCGGTGCCGAGGTCTGCACGAAGGCATTCTCGACCGTCACGCCGCCTGCGGGCGCGAGCGCCATCGTGGCCACGCCGCGATAGTCAGGGTCGATGTTGGCCGAGATGCCAAGTTCCGATTCGCCGAGATTGAATCCCTGTTGATGCACGGGATTGGCGCTCATCGCAAAGCCTGTCGCCGGAATGGTTTGTCGCAAGCTGCCGTAGGTGCCGGCTAAGATCAGCGAGATGGCGGGATTGAACGCGCCTTCGTTGCCGGGTGCGGACTGCACGGGGGAGGCGCTGTTTTGTTGTGCCGTCGCCTGTGCTTGAGAGGCTACAACTTCCGCCTGTTTGCTGCCGGCTTCGGCCAGCTCGAGGCGTTGTTCGAGCAGCAATATACGCTGCTCGTAGTTTTGTTTCAGTTGCTGTATCTGCAAGCGGATGGCTTGCAGATCGGAGTCAGTCACCGCATTTGCTGCTAACGGATAGAGGAATAGCGCAGCAATAGCCGCGCTCAAGTACGTTTTTTTATACATTTTTGCTCCGCAAAATAAATCCCGGCTCGTGGCTTTTCGCTCGTAGCATGTAGAAAGAGATGTTTATGCGGAGTAGGGCGGGGCTCGCGCCGAGAAGGCGACGAAAGAGGAACAAGTGGTCGGGGCGAAAAGTACGTGATGCACTGTTTCGTGGCAGCTTGCCAGTTCAAAGTGAACGGTGTTGCTGCCGATCGCACTGCCTAACTGCGCGTAAACCGCGCACAGGTCGCACAATTTGTCGTGTGGCAAGGATTGATCCTGCGACTGATCCGCCATTGCATGTGAAATGCCATGTGCGAGGCCGCCCAGCTGCGCGAACAGCAGGGCGAAAATCAGCAGTAATCTGGCAAACAGGGAATGACGCATAGGGCGCACTTTAACCAACAAGCCCAAATCGGACAAGGATTTTATTCGCTCTCAAGCTTGTCCGATGGCGTAAACGACCAGGTGCGGGTAATGGTCAGGATGTCCACGTCTTTTGTAATGTCGGGTGGCAGCGGGGAAAAAGGTCCCGCGAGTTTGACGATGCGCATCGCCGCTGCATCGAGGATACGGTGCCCGGAAGAGCGGCTGACCTCGATGTTTTCGACGCTGCCATCCGCCCTGATCGACACGGAGAGCTGTAATTTTCCGTAGACTTGTTCACGGCGGGCCTGATCAGGGTAGTTCAGGTTGCCGATGCGTTCCACCTTGACGCGCCAGTCCTCGATGTATTGGGCGAAGCGGTACTCCTGGGTGCGTGCGCCGATAAATTTGCGACGCGGCAGCTTTTGATAATAATCATTTTGTTTGCTGATCTGCGCTTCCAGTCTGGCGATTTCCAGACTGCGTTGCACCAGATCTTCGGCGCTTGAAGTATCGGCCTTTTGCTGTTTTTTGGGTTGCGGTATGTCCAGGTTGTAGCTGCTTTTAAGTTTCGTCAGCATCCGTTTCGATTCTTCTTCCAGATGGGCGACCTGCCTGGTGGCTTGCTCGGGCGTAATCTGGCTGTCGTCGCCGATATTCGGCAGCATGCTCTTGGCCTGCCGGTCCTCCTCGGTGTTGCCGCCGCCGTCCAGATTGGCCTGCGCCAGTGCATCGGCTTTGACCGGACGGGATTTTGACTTGCTGTTGACCAGCACCACATGCAGCGGTTGCATGGCGTCCGCCGCCGGGTTTGGGACGGGCAATACCAGCGCCACGCCGAACAGCGCGAACGCGTGGAGCGCGATGGAAAAAAACATCGCCAGCGAAATGGCCGATTTGAACTTTGTCAGCAAGCTGCTTCCCCGCCCGGCGCTGTTTCTGTTGTTGCGTCAGGCTCCGCTATCGTGGCTTCTGCCAGTTCTTCTGCCAGTTCCTCAGCCAGTTCTTCTGCCAGTTCCTCTTCCATATCTGTGCCGGCCGTGTCGACTGTGTCCAGTGTGGCGACATAGCGTGTCTGCAATGACAGGTCGAGCAGGTCAATCGAGACGATTGCAATCTGCACGCGGGTTTTGGCCGGCAGCTGTTCCGGCAGAGACGGCACACGGAATACCAGCGGAATCTCAGTCATCTTCACGAGGTTTTCCTTCAATATGGTGGCCTCGACCAGCTCGATTTGTTCCTGTTGCAGCCAGCGCAGGCACCAGTAACGTTCCATATTGCGCTGGAATTCGTTGTAGATGCTGTACATCGTGTCGAAGTCGCGCAGGATGGTGTATAGGCCGGTATCGTTCTTCGGATAAGGCGCATCCTCGTTTCTCAGCATCGCGATGATCTGGCGCTGATTCACCATGTCGACATAGCGGCGCAGCGGTGAGCTGGACCACATGTATTGCGCCACGCCCAGTCCCTGATGGGGGGCGGCGATCGTGCTCATCCTGACCTTGCCGCCCTGCTGGGTGCGATAAATGCCGGGGAAGCCGTGTTCGGCCAGATGTCCGCCCCATTCGCAATTGACCAGTATCATCAGCTCGGAGACCACTTTGTCGATCGGCGAGCCGCGTCGGCGGTTGGTGATGCTCACGCGCTCATCCGGGTGCCCGTCCACAAGCCCTTTGGATTCGATGTGGAAGTTATAGTCCAATTGCTGCATATTGTTGTCGGACTTGCCGCGTCCGGCTTCCATTTTCTGCACCAGATGCCACAACAGCGTCAACTCGTTTGCATAAGGGTAATCCAGACGACCCTCGGTCAGCGTTTGTTCGTTGAACAAGGGCTCTAGCGTGTCGTGGCGCAGGTTCGCCGCGATATGCACGCGCTCGACGCGGCTTTCATATCCCAAAATGGCCAGCGTTTCGGCATCGACTTCGATATACATCGACAGCGCAGGGCAGACGCGATCTGCCGTCAGTGTAAAGGCCTCTACGATGCTGTCCGGCAGCATCGTAATCTTCGATCCGGGCATATACACCGTGGACAGGCGGGATGCGGCCAGCTTGTCAGCTTCCGAGTCGCGCGGCATACCAAGGGCCGGCGCTGCGATATGCACGCCGATGCGCCAGTTGCCGTTGGCCAGTTTCTCTACCGAGAATGCATCGTCGATCTCGGTGGTAGTCGCATCATCTATGCTGAACGCATTGACAGCGCCCATCGGCAATTCATCCCAGTTGGACAATTCGACAGTAGGAAAACCGGTGCCCTTGGGGAAGTTTTCGAACAAAAACTTTTGCAGATGGTAATCCTGCGTGGAAGGCAGCGCGCCGCAGTTATGCAGCAGATGCACAGCGGACAAATGCGTTGCCGCGCAGGCGGCTTCCAGCGCCTTGACTTCGAGGGTATTTCGATCAGGGTTGTAGAGCAGTTGGTTGATGTGATCGGTGAATTCTGCCGGCAATTCAAAGCGGATCAGTTGGGCGGTCATGTGCGCCTGCAAAGCCAGCGCCTGGCGTTTCTTCTCGGCACCGGCCAGCGCAGCTTTCAATACCTCAGGCGGGGCCGCGCGATAGCGTCCTTTGCCCTTCTTGTGGAAATAGATCGGCGCGCCGTGCAGACGTATCAGCGCGGCAGCGGCTTCCAGCGAGCTTGGCTTGTGGCCGAAATACTCGGTGGCGATTTGTTCGAAGCCGAATTCTTCCGGCGGACAGCATTCCCACAGGAACTCCACCTCGATGTCAGCCGCGAGCGCTTCCGCCTCCTGGATGAAGTCGCTCATGTCGGGCTGGGTAAAGTGCAGCATCACGTTGGCAGCTTTAATCTTGCTGCGTTTGCCGGACAGGCTTTCGATTTGCAGCGAGCTGGTGTTATCGGTCATGATGCTGCCGACCTTGAAACTGCCGTCTTCTTCGTAAAGGATATTCATGGATGCGTGCTAAAAAAATTGGCACGGATTATAACAGTCCGCGCAGCTTGCCGTAGACAACAAAAAAGCCGACTCGCGTCGGCTTATTGTGCAGGCGGGTAACCTTATTTCTGGTTGAGTACCCAGGTTACCATGGCCTTGATGCTTTCATCGCTGACAGACTTGCCGGTGGCCGGCATAGACATTGCGCCGAAAGATCCTTTGCCGCCGTTACGCACTTTCAATTCCAGTGCGGCTTGGGCGCCCTTGTCGTCCTTGTACTTATCGGCAACATCTTTTAAGGCCGGGCCCACGCCTTTTTTGGCGACCGCATGGCATGCAGCACAGCCGCTCTTTTTGAATAACGCTTCACCGTCATCTGCCGCGAATGCGGTAGCAGAAAAAGACAGGGCAGCGGTCAAAGCGATGAGATAACGAACTTTCATGAGAGTCTCCTTGAGTAAATGTAATGCGTGCAATCTACGCTTCGTGATCATACCTCATATTGATGCAGATCAAACTGTCGGGCAGGGCAGGTGTTGCACTAAATAAGCGTTCAGTCAGACATTGATACTGGACACGCGTTTCATCGAGGGTAGGGGGGCTGAGTTGATTAGCGAATAGCGGTGTAGATTAGTAATTTTCGATATTCATTCGCAATTTGCGATGGAATTAACAAACCCCTGCCAGATTTGCCTGTTCATCTGCGTAATAGCTAGAACGCACCATCGGGCCGCAGGCGGCGTGATCGAAACCCATCGCGCGTGCTTCACGCTCGAACATCGCGAAAGACTCGAGCGGTGCGTAACGCAGCACCGGCAAATGGCCGTCAGACGGTTGCAGATATTGGCCTACGGTCAGCATGTTAACGCCGTGCGCGCGCAAATCCCGCATCACTTCCAGTACTTCCTCGTCGGTCTCTCCCAGTCCCAGCATCACGCCGGATTTGGTCGGAATATCGGGGAAGCGCGTCTTGAAATCCTGTAGCAGCTTCAGTGAGTGCGCATAATCGGCGCCGGGACGTGCCATCTTGTACAGGCGAGGCACGGTTTCCAGATTGTGGTTCAGCACGTCCGGCAATCCGGTCGCCAGCGCATCCAGCGCCACTTCGAGCCGGCCTCGGAAGTCGGGCACCAGAATCTCAAGGCGCGTGGCAGGGGAACTTGCGCGGATCGCGGTCAGACAATCGGTAAAGTGCTGAGCGCCGCCGTCCTTCAGATCGTCACGATCCACGCTGGTGATGACCACGTACTTGAGTTTGAGCAGTCCGATAGAGCGTGCAAGGTTGGCAGGTTCCTCAACATCAGGGGGCTGCGGCTTGCCGTGCGCCACGTCGCAGAACGGGCAGCGCCGCGTGCATACATCACCCAGGATCATGAAGGTGGCCGTGCCTTTGCTGAAACACTCGCCGATGTTCGGGCAGGAAGCCTCCTCGCAGACCGTGACCAGATTGTGTTCGCGCAGCAGTTTTTTGACATCGTTGTAGCCGGTGCCTGAGCCGGTCTTGACGCGAATCCATTCCGGCTTGCGCAGGCGTTGCAGCAGCGGCACGATCTTGATCGGATTGCGCGCCGTCTTGGCCGCGCCGGTTTGTTTTTCAGTGGTATTCATAATGGTTTTATTTTAATTCACCAGGCACAGGATAAACCGGCGTGCGTTCAGTCGAGTATCTGGATTTATAATGTAACTTTTTGATTGCTTGGATTTATTTAAATATTTTCAGATGGAAGGTCGTGTCAGGCTGCTTTTGGCAGCGCGGCATCCGGTAACAGCCTGTTGTGGTACAAATCTGCTATGGGGAAGCAAAGGTCATAATCGCCCCACACCAATTCGCCGTATTCGATGTGAAGCGCTGCGAAGCGTACAGGTTCGAGGTAGGCGCGAATATCGGGATGGCGCGAAAGTGACAGGAACGGTTTGAAGTCGACTGTCTGCACCGTGCCGTCGTCGAAAGACAAGCGCAGCGTGTAATCACCCACTTGTTCGGCAGCTGTGATGTTGATCTTTGCGGGTGTCATTTCAATCTCCTCGTAATATGTTCCGATTTTACAGGTTTATGCAGTACGAAGAAATCAATCCACTTCGCCACGATGTCTGTGGCTCGCGCAACAATCAGTTCTTCAAAATGTCGTCGCGGTGTATCCTCAAGCGGTGCGCGGCCGGGAACCGTCGAATAACAAATTTCTGTGATTTCACCATTCACTACAATAATTTCAGCACGTAATTCGCAACCCTGATATTTTCCGTGGACATGCACTGGCTCATGCTCGTTAGAATAGAACATCACAATCAAACCGAAATATTCAAAGAGCTTAGGCATTGAACTTCTCCTTTTAGCTTGATGGTTTGTCTTTACAATTTTGGATGTAACTTCGACTCGCAGTGTTGCTGTAATCCGTGGATCAGATTTTGCGCCAGTTCAGCCTGGAGTTCGCCTATACCTGCCGTGATGCCGAGTTCGACGCATTGCGTGACGCGCAGCCCGGCATACCCGCAAGGGTTGATCAAACTGAACGGGGCGAGGTTCATATCCACGTTGAGCGCCAGGCCGTGATAGCAACAGCCGTGTTTGATTTTAAGTCCCAAGGATGCGATTTTCGCATCGTTGACATATACGCCGGGCGCATCCACCCGCCCGAAAGCTGCCACACCGTATTCTCCGAGCAAGTCCACCACGGCCTGCTCCATCAGGGTGACCAGTTCGCGCACGTTGATCTTCCAGCGGCGCAAATCGAGCAGCAGGTAGGCGATGATCTGGCCGGGGCCATGATAGGTAATCTGTCCGCCGCGATCAATTTTGACGACCGGAATGTCGGAAGGCGCCAGCAGGTGTTCGGGCAAACCCGCGAGGCCCTGTGTGTAGGTGGGCGGGTGCTGCACCAGCCATATCTCATCACGCGTCTCGGACGTGCGATCAGTCGTGAATTGCTTCATCGCCTCCCAGGTCGGCTGATAGTCAACCTGTCCCAGGGTGTGAATAACCGGCAGGGAAGGGTGAGGGGCGAAGGGGGCGCGTGCGCCGGTGCGTGCCGCTTCACTATCCGGCGTGACCAGGTGTTGCACTTCTCCCTTAACCTCTTCGCCCTTTTCGTTCATAGCACCATCTTTACCAGCGGGTGGTCGCACAACTCCTGATAAACCGCATCAAGCTGTTTGCGCGAAGTGGCGCGGATCGTGCAGGTCAGGCTGATGTATTTCGCCGTTTTGCTGGCACGCATCTCCATGCTGGAGGCGATAAAATCCGGGTCGTGCCGGGTGACGACTTCCAGCACGCATTGCGCAAAGTCGGGATGCTGAGAACCGAAAATCTTGAGCGGGAAGTCGGAAGGGTATTCGACCAGGCTCTCAGACTCGGGAATGACGGGTATTTCGGGAATTTCAGGTATTTTTTTCATTTGGCACGCATCACGTCACGTTTAAATTCTTGATATAAAAGATAAATTTTATTGAACATCGGGCCGGGCTGTGCGGCGCCAACCGGCTTCCCGTCGAGGTGGGTGATCGCCATCACTTCACGGGTGCTGGAGGTGAGCAATAGTTCGTCGGCAGCGAAGACTTCGTCTGCGGTAATTTTACGTACCTGATATGGGATAACGTTGGCCGCGGCCAATTCCAGGATCACGTCATAGGTAATGCCGGGCAGCATCAGGTTGTCTTTCGGCGGAGCTAATAACGTGCCGTTTTTGACAACGAATATGTTGCTTGCCGCACCTTCGGTCAGAAACGCGGCGTCGGTCGAAGTGGCAGCGCGGATCAGAACGGTCTCTGAACAGTCTGCATCCACCGCCATCTGGCGCAGCAGCACGTTAGGCAGCAGCGAGATGGCTTTGATGTCGCAGCGCAACCAGCGGTTATCCTCTGCTGTGACCGCCCCCACGCCGCTGGCGAGCAACGCTGCGGCCGGCGTGTGCAATGGATTGCTCATCACAAATACGGTGGGCACGACCTCCGGATTAGGAAAAGCGTGGTCTCGTTTTGCCACGCCGCGCGTGATGTGCAGGTACAGGTATTGGTCTTCAGGCTCGTTACGCGCGATCAGCTCGATAATGATCGCTTTCCACTCGGGAATCGTGTGCGGATTGGGTAGCCGTATCCCATCCAGACTGTGTTGCAGACGCTGCAGGTGATCGGCAAGGCGGAACGCACGGCGCGAATAAACCGGGATGACTTCATATACCCCGTCGCCGAAGATGAAGCCGCGATCCAGCACTGAAATCGTGGCCTGCTCTATCGGCAGGTATTGTCCGTTCAGATAGATCGTCATAAGTTTCTCCTGCATGCGCCCCTTTTACAACGGGCTGTATTTCTGTACCAGCAATCGTATGCTGTCCCAGCCGCGCGAAAATACATTTGCCAGTGTCAGGCTATCCAGCGCGATCAGCGGAAATTCCGCGTAGGGTTTTCCTGCCAACGAGAGTTTGAGTACGCCCAGTTGCTGGCCTGATGTAATCGGCGCCAGGATGGGCTGATGCGTTTCGATGGTTGCCTTGAGCTGTGCAAACTGTCCCTTGGGTATCGTCAGGAACACGTCTTGCCGGAAACCCAGATCGAGGTGGCTTTCCGTGCCTTTCCATACGCGTATCCGGGTGACGGGTTGGCTGTTCTGGTAGAGGCGTACCGTATCGAAATTCTGGAAGCCATAGTTGAGCAGTTTCTGGCTGTCGGCGGCGCGCTGGGTGTCGGATTCATCCCCCAGTATCACTGAAATCAGGCGGCGTTTGTCGCGTTTTGCGGAACCTACCAGGCAGAATCCGGCGGTTTCAGTATGTCCGGTCTTCATGCCGTCGGCGTAAGGATCCAGCCATAACAGACGGTTGCGATTGGCTTGAGTGACATTGTTGAAGGTGTAATCGCGCAGGCCAAACAGCGGATAGTGTTCGGGATAGTCTCGCAGCAGGGCTGCTGCCAGTATCGCCATGTCATAGGCACTGCTGTAATGCTGCGCATTCGGCATGCCGACCGGATTGGTGAAGTGTGTGTTTTTCATGCCCAAGCGCACGGCTTCCTTGTTCATCTGCTCAACAAAGGCGGCCTCAGAGCCTGAAATGGTGGCAGCGAGGGTGTTCGCTGCATCGTTGCCCGATTGCACGATCAGACCATGCAGCAGTTCATCAACTGTCACCGTCTGTCCGGGCTTGAGTAGCATGCGCGATTCGCCGCTGGTATTTTTCGGTGCATCAACCGGCACGGTGAGGCTTTGGTCCAGCTTGAGCGTACCCTGTT
This sequence comes from Burkholderiales bacterium, assembly GCA_038205615.1. GTDB lineage: Bacteria > Pseudomonadota > Gammaproteobacteria > Burkholderiales > Gallionellaceae > Gallionella. The sequence goes on from JBBRBS010000052.1 coordinate 10,006, forward strand.
TGATCGCGGTAAATGTCAGGTAGGCCGTCATCAGTTTGGTCAATGACGCAGGCTCCAGGCGTGCGTTGGCCTTTTGATCCAGTAGTACCTGATTGCTGGAAAAATCGTACAGCACATAGGCGCGCGCGCTAAAAACAGGCGGCTCCGGCAGTTGTAAGGGGAAGGCCGTGCTTGCTGCGGATAGCAGTAAACTCAAAATGGACAGGATAGCTTTCATGATTGCGTGTGTGGTAACGGTCGCCGATTATAGTCTTTGCACGGCGGTTGGCGATAGTTGTAACGTCTTCATGGGTATGGCAAAGATGCTTGGCGAAACAATAGATCGGGTCAATGTATCGGAATGCCTATGCATTTCGGCATATTGTGGTTTCGCGTCAGGTCGGTATAAAGCTTGCCAGCAAGGCTGAAATATAGGCATGTGTAAAAGTACTGCATGGCGTGCATCAGTCACTCAGGTAAATTTGGTCCAGTGAAAAATGAGAATTGAAGAGTCAGTTAACAACGGTAAAGTTGGTTTGGAATGCAGACGTGGCTTGCATGAGCGTCTGCATCTTATATCCGCAGCAGAAACGCATGTGGTGTGGAAAAATCGTCTGGGTGAGCACGTGCAGGGGCCGGGTCACGAGCCTCTGGGTGCCGCGCTGCTTGGGCAGCATGGCGCGTGTCAGTTGGGTGATCTGATCGGCGGTGCGGCATTCGCCGCCTTTCGCGGTATGGATGCGCACCGGCAGTTGGGTGTCGCACACGATAAATTTCATCAACTGGCTGACGCGGTTATTGAAAAGCTCAACGTGGGCGATCACAAGGCTGCCCAAGTGCTGTTTGAAAACGAATTCACTCATGCGCTACACGACATGCTTCAGTCACTGACCTGCATTCACCGGCAGTTAATGGAATAGAAGCAGGATTAAAATATGTCGGCGATCTGCGCCGCCTGTATGGCAAGTTCATTAATGCTGTCACGTAATTCATCCGCTTTGCCAGGATCGATGCCCAATTCCTGCCATTCGTAATCGCTAATCTCCGTGCCACAGTATTCGTTGATGCCAAAATTGGGTAATAACTTTTCAGCCAGATTGATCAGGCGCACCAGCGGATTGTCGGCGGCTACTTCATCAACATAGGGCGCGTGATGGTAGCCCAATACCGTAACGATTTCTTCAGGCAGGTTCCATTGCCGCGCCAGTTGCGCGCCGATATAACAGTGTGAGACGCCCAGAATTTGCAGTTCGATTTCCATGACCGGACGCTTGGGTTGCAGGCGCAGCTGGTGATGCAGTCTGTTGCTTGCCGCGTTGTCCAGATAATGAATCGCCATGTAGCCGATGTCATGCAGCAAGCCTGCCAGATAGATATGATCATGCGGGGGACGCCGCCATCCGGGCATCGACAGTGAAAGCGTGTGCATGGCGATGGCGATGGTCAGACTGTGTAACCACAGATCCTGCGGAGCAAAGTTCTGCGATCCGGGAAGCTGGGGGAAATTCGATAACACCGCAATCCCGAGCGAAACGGTCTTGACCCGATCCAGACCCAGCAGCATCGCAGCTTCGGCTACGCTGCAGACTTGGCGTGTCACCCCCAGCGCAGGTGAGTTAGACAGGCTGATCAGCTTGGCTGAAATTTGCGGATCCTGTTCGATCAATGTCAGCAACTGGGCTTCACCTTCGGCTGAATCGAGTTTCAGTGCCATCAGTTTCAGGGCGATGGCCGGCATTGCCGGCAGTGTGTCAATGTTGGCAAGGGCTTGTGTGAGCAAGTCGCGGGCGTGTTCGGTGATCATGGTGGGGTTTTTCAGGTGGCGAAGCTATGAACGGGTAATATACGAGAGATTCGACTATTCTGCGAGCGGATTTTCCGGGTGAAATATCCCGCCCCCATTTGATGCGGGAGTCGCGGTGTCAAAAAAGTGATGCGTTCACTTGCCGGGAGGTGGTTTGTTCAGTTTGCGTTGCAGCGTGCGGCGGTGCATGTTGAGCGCACGGGCAGTAGCTGAGATATTGTTGCCATGTTCATGCCGTACCCGTTGAATGTGTTCCCATTCCAGATTTTCGATTTTGGTCGTCGGCACGTTGAAATTAACGTTGCCATCTGCCTGGTGACTGAAAGCTGCGACGATTTCATCGGCATTGGCCGGTTTGGACAAGTACTGTGTCGCACCGAGTTTGATGGCTTCAACGGCCGTGTTGATGCTGGCATAGCCGGTCAATACGACGATGCGTGTATTCGGGTCGAGCTCATGCAACGCCCTGACCAGCACCAGTCCCGGCATGCCACCCATTTTCATATCCACGACTGCGTATTCTGGCGGATTCGCGATGGCCAATGGCATGGCTTCTTCTACGCTGTGTGCGACGCTGACGCAAAAGCCGCGTTTGACCAGCGCGGCACGCAGCACTCGGCAGAACGTGGCATCGTCGTCCACCAGCAGCAGAGATGCGGACTCTTCGCAGGCCATGGTCATGCCGCGTTACCGACAGACGACGCCTGAGCGACAGGCAAGGTGAGTTCGGTGACGGCGCCGCCATTTTCATGGTTATACAGGCGCACTGTCCCACCTAGGCGCTCTATCGTGGCGTTGGCCAGAAACAGTCCCAGTCCTCGCCCCTCTGTCTTTGTGGTGAAGAAGGC
>JBBRBS010000053.1:0-12415 GCA_038205615.1 Burkholderiales bacterium
CCACACTCCCCCCCCCCCACCCCCCCCCCCACCCACCCCCACCCCCCCCCCCGCCGCCCCGGCGCCGCCCCCCGCGGGGGGGCGGCCCAGGTGCGGATTGTAGCGCGGGCGTAAGAAGAGTTGCATAAAATCATGGAAACGAATATCTTGTCGCCCATGATTTTAATTTAGCGTCTGCTGGCCGGACTGTTAATTTTCAACTATTTGATTGCAAAGGGATTTATTATGGGTATGTCAGTTCAGAGTTCTTCCGCCAGCATGGCTGCATCGATCAGCAGTGTCAGCCAGATGCAGCAAATGCAACAGTCACAGCTTTTGAATATGTTGAAGCCTCCGGTGCAGGTTGCGCCTCAGGAACAAGTCAGCAAGCCTGTAGGAAACCTGGGCAACAACATCAATATCATGGCCTGATCAATTCAGGCGTGGATGTACTGTTTGGACGATGTGCCATTAATATCGGTCTTTTAAGGCTGATTTAATGGCACATTTTCTTTTACTCGAAGTACCTGGCGCCAACGACTTTAACATTCTGGAAGAGGCGGTGCGCCTGGGCCATCAGGTCACCTTTTTTACGGCGGATCTGAGCGCTTATCTGGCGCATCAAACGCTTGCGACTAGCCAATTAAGTCTGGCCCGTGAAGTCGTCTGTCTGACGCCATTCGATTACGATGCCTTCGAACAGGCAGCGCTCGCTGTCCACGAACAAATCCCGTTTGATGCGATCCTGTGTCTGATCGATATTCGCATGATCGAAGCGGCCAGGCTGGCTGAACGGCTCGGCCTTAAATTTCTCAATTCAAAAACAGCGACGCTGATCCGGGATAAGTACAGTGTCCGGGAAAAACTGGCGCAGTATGCTATCCGGCAACCCCGGTTTGCTCTGGCGACGACGAATGCCCAATTGAAATCAGCGATCGAGGAAATTGGCTTCCCGGTTCTGATCAAGCCATCCGACGGCTATGGTTCACAAAATATACTCACTTTCCGGTCCGAAGCCGAATTCAACGCGCTTGCCGTACCTTTTGCAAATTATCTGCCACTGAAAACTGACTACGGTCTGGGTGTCTGTGCCAACGACCGTCTGGTCGTGGAAGAATATATCGCGGGCGAAGTGATTGGCTGCGAGACATTTACCGTTGATGGCCGACATATTTTTCTCGGCATCAACGACAAGGTGTTTTTTTCGCCACCCTGTTTCGGCATCAAGGGGAGCTGCTTCCCGTCCGACCGGTTCGATACCGAGCGGATTCGGGATTATGTTTTTCAAATCCTCGACGCGCTGCATTTCGATTTTGGCGCGGCGCATACGGAAATCATCATTACTGCGGATGGCCCGTATCTTGTCGAGGTCAATCCCCGTCTGATCGGCGCGCATATCCCGCGTCTGCTGGGCTTTGCGCTGGAGCGTTCTGTATATGCGGATGTCATCGATCTGCATCTGGGCGGCGATCTGGCCGAATTACGTGATTTGCATCCGCCCCGAGTGGCCGTTTCGCGCTGGATCACCTCGAGTCAGAACGGTGTTATCAAGGCGATTGTGACGCCACCAATCGATGCGCCGGGCATCATGGCCGTCCATCTGTTCAAGAAGCCGGGCGATATGGCTCGCCCCCCGTTCGATAATGCGGACCGCTTAGGTTATGTGATGGCGGTGGGTAAGACGCAGAAGGAAGCCGAGCGGCTGGCTGAAGATTTTGTGAATAACACGCAAGTTTTGCTTGAAGACGCCGGCTAATTCAACGCGGCCCACGCAAATGCCGCCACGCCGCCCCTGATAATTCGGTAAGATTGCGACTGCGTGCAGGTGCGCGTATCGTTCGGGCGGTCATTATGAAAATTCACGAATACCAGGGCAAGGAAATTCTGCGTCAGTTTGGCGTCGCCACGCCGCGCGGGATGGCATGTTTCAGCGTAGATGAGGCCGTCGCAGCAGCACAGAATCTGGGCGGTGCGGTCTGGGTGGTGAAGGCGCAGATTCATGCAGGCGGGCGAGGCCAAGGCGGTGGCGTCAAAGTCGCGCATAGCCTCGAAGAAGTGCGCGCGGCCGCAGGACAGATTCTCGGCATGCACCTGGTGACACATCAGACAGGCGCAGAAGGTCAGGTGGTGCGCCGCTTGCTGGTTGAGGAAGGCGCGCAGATTGTCCGCGAATATTATCTCGGCATCGTGATCGACCGTGACTCGCAGCGCGTGGCGTTGTTGACCAGCAGCGAAGGCGGCATGGAAATCGAAGAGGTGGCCAATAACAGCCCAGAAAAAATACACACGCTGCGTATCGACCCGGTCGCAGGTTTGCTTGTCGATGACGCTGCAGATGTCGCGCGTCAGATCGGTATCCCTGAAACATCAATCAAGGCCGCAGTCGCCGTGTTGCAAGGCTTGTATCGCGCCTTTGTGGAAAAGGAGGCGATGCTCGCTGAAATCAATCCGCTGGTGCTGACGGCCGACGGCCAAGTGCTGGCGCTGGATGCGAAGTTCAACTTTGATTCCAACGCGCTGTTCCGTCATCCGGAAATAGTCGCGTATCGCGATCTGGATGAAGAAGATCCCGCCGAGATCGAAGCGTCAAAATTTGATCTGAGCTACATCTCGCTCGATGGCGACATCGCCTGTCTGGTTAATGGCGCGGGACTGGCAATGGCGACGATGGATATCATCAAGCTGTATGGTGGCAATCCGGCGAACTTCCTCGATGTGGGTGGCGGTGCCAGCCGTGAAAAGGTGACCGAGGCGTTCAAGCTGATGCTGAAAAACCCCAATTTGCGTGCGATTCTGGTGAATATTTTTGGCGGTATCATGAAATGCGACGTGATCGCCGAGGGCATCGTCGCCGCCGTGCGCGAAGTGCATCTGAGTGTCCCGCTGGTGGTACGTCTGGAAGGCACCAACGTGGAGTTGGGCAAGAAAATTCTGGCCGACTCAGGATTGCCGATTATTTCAGGCTCTGACATGGCGGATGCCGCACAAAAAGTCGTTGCCGCTGCGAGGGCTAACTAAATGTCTATTCTAATTGATAAAAATACCAGAGTAATGACTCAGGGTATGACCGGTAAAGTCGGCCAGTTTCACACGACCAACTGCATCGCTTATGCGAACGGCGCGAACTGCTTTGTCGCAGGCGTCACACCGAACAAGGGCGGGCAGAATTTTGAGGGCGTGCCGATTTACAACAGCGTGCGGGAGGCTCGTCAGCAGACCGGCGCAACGGTTTCTGTTATCTACGTGCCGCCGGCCTATGCCGCCGCCGCAATCGACGAAGCGGTCGAGGCCGACCTTGATCTGGTGATCTGTATCACCGAAGGCATTCCGGTGCATGACATGATCCGCACCCGTTACAAGATGCAGGGTCGTCGCACCTTGTTGATCGGACCCAATTGCCCCGGACTGATTACGCCCGATGAGATCAAGATCGGCATCATGCCCGGACACATTCATAAAAAAGGTCGGATCGGGGTGGTTTCACGCTCCGGCACGCTGACGTATGAGGCTGTCGGGCAGCTCTCGGCGCTGGGTCTGGGACAATCTTCCTGTGTCGGCATCGGCGGCGATCCGATCAACGGCATGAAACATCTGGATGTGCTGCGCCTGTTCAACGATGACCCTGAAACCGATGCCGTTGTGATGGTGGGCGAGATCGGTGGCAGCGATGAAGAAGCCTGCGCGCGCTGGATCAAGGATAATATGAAGAAACCCGTGGTCGGCTTTATCGCCGGTATCACGGCGCCCGCCGGCAAACGCATGGGCCATGCCGGTGCGATCATCTCCGGCGGTCAGGGCGGAGCGGACACCAAGCTGGCAGTGATGGAAGGATGCGGCATACATATCACGCGCAACCCCGCTGAAATGGGCCGTGTGATGCAGAAAGTGCTGAAAGGCTAACTGATGTTAGAAATGCTTATAACCAGCTCGTTCTGGGTGGATGTGCTGAAGATCATCATGATCGATATACTGCTGTCGGGCGACAATGCAGTGGTGATCGCGTTGGCTTGCCGTAATTTGCCCCCGGCGCAACGTCAGAAGGGTATTTTATTCGGCATGGCAGGAGCCGTCGGACTGCGCATCGTGCTGACCTTCTTCGCAGTCAGTCTGCTGTCCTTGCCTTATCTGAAGCTGGTCGGTGCGATGCTGCTGATCTGGATAGGGATCAAGCTGATCCTGCCCGAAGACGAGCACGACGAAAACAGTATTGTGGCGGATGCGCGGCTGATCGGTGCGGTCAAGACCATCATCATCGCCGATTTCGTGATGAGTCTGGATAATGTGCTGGGTGTGGCGGCGGCAGCCAAGGGTAACGTGCCGTTGCTGGTGTTCGGCTTGCTGATCAGCATACCGCTGATCGCCTGGAGCAGTCAGCTGGTGCTGAAGTTGATAGATCGTTTTCCTTATATCATTTACGCTGGCGGCGCGCTGCTGGGTTATGTCGCAGGTGAAATGCTGGTGGCTGAGGCGCTGTTTGCACCGCTGCTGGAAACTCAGCACTATCTGCACTGGCTGGTTCCGGCGGGTTGTGCGGTCATGGTGCTGGTGACAGGACAGTGGCTGGCGATGCGCCGGGTCGCGGCGAGTGAAGTTGTCAATCTGGTTGACGGACTATCCGTCATGCCGGGCAAACAAGATTAAGGGAATGCGATGAAATTACTGATTCCACTCGATGGTTCGACACAGGCCCAGCGTGCGGTGGACTATGTCATCAGTCACCCGGATATGTTCCGGGAGATCCCGCAACTGTTGTTGCTTAACGTGCAATGGAAGGTTGCGACGGGTAACGTAAAGCTATTCATCAGCCAGGATACCATCAACGATTACTACCGCGAACAGGGGCTGGCGGCACTGAAACCGGCGCGTGATGCACTGGACGCGGCGCAGATACCCTACCAGTATCATATCAGCGTTGGCACCCCTGCCGAATCCATCACACAATATGCCCGTGAGCAGCAAGTGGATCAGATTGTGATGTGCAGACAGGGAGAAGGCGGATTGCAGATGTTATTGTTAGGTTCTGTGGTGGCCAAGGTGTTGCATCTGGCTGAATGTCCGGTGTTGCTGGTCAAATAAAGGTTCACTTATGAAACTGGAAGAAGCGCTGGAAATCGTAGCACTGACCAACTCAGGCATGGTGCGTGCGCACAACGAGGATAGTATTGCCACGGATGCGGCTTGCGGTCTGGTGGTGTTGGCCGATGGCATGGGTGGCTACAACGCCGGAGAAGTTGCGAGCGGGATTGCGGTCGAGGTCGCTCTGTCCGAAATCACCCAGCCGTTGCAAAAATCCAGTCCGATCAAACGGGATGCGGAAACAGGTGAAGAGCTTGCCGTGGCGTTGCTCGGACGCAGCATACACAAGGCTAATGCGTCGATCTATCAGGCCGCAAAGAGTCACTCGCAATATGCCGGAATGGGGACAACCATTGTTTCGGCGCTGTTTTATGACAACCGCGTGGTAGTAGGTCACGTTGGTGATTCGCGTCTGTATCGCTTGCGCGGGGAGGAACTGGTGCCGGTCACCCGCGACCACTCCTTGCTGCAGGAGCAGATAGATTGCGGGATGATCAGTATCGAGAATGCGCGTCATTCCCAGAACAAGAATCTGGTGACGCGTGCAGTCGGCATCGATGCCGAATTGATCCCGGAAATTCATCTGCATGACGTGCAGGTGGGCGATATTTACCTGCTCTGTTCGGACGGGCTGAACGACATGGTGGAAGACGACGATATTCAAGCCATCCTGTATGCGATGCAAGGCAATTTGCCGCTTGCGGCCGAGCAGTTAATCCAAACTGCGAACGACAACGGCGGCCGCGATAATGTTTCGGTGATTCTGGTCAAGGTGAAACAGGATTTCGCCATGCCGCGCAGCTGGCGGGCCAGGTTGCTCGATTGGTTCAAGGAATAAGAGGGAATAACTATGACCGCAAAATTGATCATGAGCCTGGACGGGGTGCTCATTCAGGAATATCCCCTGAATAAGGACCGCGTTACCATAGGCCGCAAGCCTGACAACGACGTTGTCATCAACAACCTCGCCGTGAGTAGCCAGCACGCGGCGATTGTCACGATCGGGCATGATTCATTCATGGAAGATCTCGACAGTACCAATGGGCTGACTGTGAACGGAGTGCCTGCAAAAAAACACTTTTTGCACAACAACGATGTCATTGAAATCGGCAAGTACATGCTGAAGTATTTGAATGATCATGTCAGTCAGACCAACGCGGCTGACTTTGAAAAGACCATGATTATGCGCGCCCCCGTGACGCCGTATAAAGCACCTGATGATAAAACGGGAGATACCGGTTTCTTTCAAAAAGGACAGGCCGCAGAGCCGGAAATTAAAGCTGAAGTAAAGCCGGTTCCCCCTCCGCAAGTTGACGTTGCGCAGGTTGCAGCGCCGCGTCCGGTAACGCTGGCCGCAATCCAGATACTGAATGGTCCGAATGCTGGCAAGGAGCTTGATCTGGTGAAGGGTCTCACGACGCTGGGCAAGCCGGGTGTGCAGGTGGCGGTGTTGACGAAACGTCCGCAGGGGTTCTTCATCACTCATGTGGAAGGCGCGAGTTTTCCTGTCGTGAACGGGGATGTTCTGGGTGGGCAGCCGCGCCAGTTGCAGGATCACGATTTGATCGAACTGGCTGGCATCAAGATGGAGTTTTATTTCAAAAACTAACTCGGGAGAGCCGGTATTTGAGGCTCACTGAAATTGCGAAGAGTGGTCAGGTATGAGGCTAAGAGTGTTGGGTTGTAGCGGCGGGATAGGTGGTAATCTGCATACCACTTCGTTTTTGATCGATCATGACATCCTGATCGATGCGGGGACGGGTGTGGGCGAACTCAGTCTGACCGAGCTGAGCCAGATCGACCATGTGTTCATCACGCATTCGCATATGGACCACGTCTGTAGTTTGCCTTTGCTGCTGGACAGCGTATGGGGAATGCGCAATCATCCTGTGACGGTGTATGCAACCGAAGCCACCTTGGAAATACTCAAGCAGCATATTTTCAACTGGAAAATATGGCCTGATTTCAGCGTCATTCCTAATCCGGAACATCCCGTCATGCGTTATCAGCAAATAGAGCTGGGGAATGCGGTCGATTTGCAGGGGCGAAAAATTACGCCCATCCCGGCCCATCACACCGTTCCTGCGGTGGGTTATCACCTTGACAGCGGACTTGAAAGCCTGGTGTTCAGCGGCGACACCTATATCAATGATGATTTGTGGGCGGTGGCGAACGGGATTGCAAATTTACGCTACCTGATCATAGAAACGGCCTTTTCCAACGGTGAAATTGAATTGGCTGTCCTGTCCAAACACCTGTGTCCGAGTCTGCTGGCGGGTGAGCTGGCTAAATACAACGGTGATGCCGAGATTTTTATTACGCATTTGAAGCCCGGCGAGGTTGAACTGATCATGCGTGAAATTGATGCCTGCGTGAGTGGCAGCACTCCCAAAATGTTGATTAATAATCAAGAGCTCATGTTCTAGTTGCGCTGTTGTGTATCGTCCGTTTTGCGGGTAAAACAGGCCGGTTGATGTAAGGATAAAAAGTTTGGCTGGCGAAGGGTGCTAGCACAGGCAAGAGGTACGATAGGAGCAGGAATGACGTTAGCAGCAAATAATGACGATGATATAAGTGCCCGGCTTGAGTTCACGAAGAATCTCAATCATGTCACCAACAAGATACATGCTACCAGCAATATCGATGAGATTATGCTGGATGTCAGCAAGGATATCTGCGCACTGTTCAATGCCGACCGGCTGACGATCTACGTCGTGGGCGATGACAATAGCTCGCTGATTTCCAAGGTCAAGACCGGGTTGAATTCCTTCAAGGACCTCAAGTTGCCGATTGCGGAGCAGAGCGTGGCAGGCTACGTGGCGGTCAACAAGAAATTGCTCAATATCACCGATGTGTATGACGAGCAGGAGCTGGCCAGATATAGCTCGCATCTGCGGTTCTTGCAGGAAGTAGACAGGCGCACCGGATATCGTACCAAGCAGATGCTGGTGGCACCGATACTGGATGTGCATAGCGGCGATCTGGTCGGGGTGATTCAGGTCATCAATAACAAGGCCGGCCTTCCTTTTTCGTCGCTGGTAGAAGATGGCGTAAACGAATTGGCACAGACCATGGCGGTTGCCTTGCGCCAGCGCCAGGACAAAGCCACCGTTAAAACCAAATATGATTATCTGGTGGCGGATGCCGTGTTGTCTGTCGCCGAGTTCGAACTGGCAACCCGCACCGCACGGCGAAAAGGCGTGGATATCGAGGACGTGCTGCTTGACGAATTTCAGGTCAGCGCAGCCCCGTTGGGTAAAGCCTTGTCCAGTTACTTCGGCGTGGCATACGAGTCCTTCAAGGCGGATCGCATCAAGCCGGCCGACCTGTTGCGCAATTTGAAGCGGGAATATGTCGAGAGCAGCCACTGGTTGCCGATAGAGGAAACGCAAGAGGGCGTGGTAATCCTCACGACCGACCCCGAACGTATCAAGACCTCCCGCGTGGTGAACAACATCTTCCCCCGCAACAGGCTGGTCTACAAGGTTTGCTCGCAACGCGAGTTCAAGCAAACTCTGGATGCGTTTTACGGCGGCGGCGCGGATAGTGGTTCCGGCATTGCGATGGATGAATCCTCGATGGATGATTTGCTGTCCAGCATGGGCGGTGATGACGAGGAAACTCTTTCTGTCACTCAGGACGACGTCAATGCGGCAGCCGACAACGAACTGGTCAAGCTGGTCAACAAGATCATCGTGGATGCCTACCGGATGGGCGCGTCCGATATTCACGTCGAGCCGCAACCGGGAAAGGCCAAAACACAGATACGACTGCGCAAGGACGGATCGCTGCTCAACTATATCGAGGTGCCATCCACTTACCGCAATGCGCTGGTCACGCGCATCAAGATCATGTGCGATCTGGATATCTCCGAGAAGCGCAAGCCGCAGGATGGCAAGATCAAGTTCAAAAAATTCGGGCCACTAGACATCGAGTTGCGCGTAGCCACGATACCCTCGCAAGGCGGAGTGGAAGACGTGGTGATGCGTATTCTCGCCTCAGGCGAGCCGTTGCCGCTGGAGAAGATGGGTTTCTCGGCGCGCAATAACGAGTTGATCCAGGAGACGGTCAGCAAACCATACGGACTGTTTTTCGTCTGCGGGCCGACAGGTTCAGGTAAGACAACCACGCTGCACTCGATCCTCAAATTTATCAACAAGCCGGAAACCAAGATATGGACGGCGGAAGACCCGGTGGAAATCACCCAGAAGGGCTTGCGTCAGGTACAAATCAACAAGAAGGCAGGACTGGATTTTCCGACCATCATGCGTGCCTTTTTGCGCGCCGATCCGGACGTGATCATGGTCGGCGAAATGCGCGATAAGGAAACGGTATCCATCGGTATCGAAGCCTCGCTGACGGGTCATCTGGTATTCGCCACGCTGCACACCAACAGTGCGCCGGAATCTATTTTGCGTCTGCTCGATATGGGCATGGATCCGTTCAACTTCGCGGATGCACTGCTGGGGATACTCGCGCAGCGACTGGCCAAGCGTCTGTGCAGTGATTGCAAGAAGCCGCATATCGCGAGCAAAGAGGAGGTTCAGGCGCTGCTGGAGGAATACAGCCAGGAGTTGAAACATACGATAATCTGGAAAAAAGATCCGGTAGCCGCCAGTAAAGAACTGTATGAGCAATGGGTCCAGCTGTTCGCCAATGACAAGAAGCAGTTCACGTTATACAGCCCGGTGGGCTGCGAAAAATGTACTGGCACCGGCTATCGCGGGCGGGTGGGTTTGCATGAATTGCTGATCGGCAGCGACGCGGTAAAGAAAGCCGTACAGGAGCGCGCGCGCGTCGCCGAGCTGCTGGCCATCGCGCTGGACGAAGGCATGCATACGCTGAAACAGGACGGCATGGAAAAGGTACTGCAGGGCATCACCGATATGCACCAGATCCGCGCGGTTTGTATCAAGTAAGCCAGTAGTCTGTAGCAGTTAGTGGACAGATAAAATGTCCTGAGCTGCCAGCTATCTATTAATAATTAACGACTGGATTTACATGCCCGTCACCATCAATCTGATTGCCCGGCTGAAGGAACTCAACGAGATCGGCATCGCGTTGTCGCGTCAGCATGACATCGACAGCTTGCTGGAAATGATACTGGAGGCGGCCAAGCGCATTACCAATGCCGATGCCGGTACGCTTTATCTGCACGATCCGGAATACCAGATGTTGCACTTCGGGATTGTGCGCACCGATACGATGAACATCGCGATGGGCGGCACCAGCGGCGTGCCGATTACTTTTTTCCCGATCCATCTGTACGATGCGGACGGGCAGCCGAATCACGCGATGGTGGTGAGCCACTCGGCGCTGAGCCGCGAGACGGTGAACATATCGGATGCCTACTCGGCGGTAGGCTACGATTTTTCAGGCACCAAGCATTTTGATGCCAAGACCGGCTATCATTCCAGATCCTTTCTGACCGTGCCGATGGTTGATCACGAACGGGACGTCATCGGCGTGTTGCAACTGATCAACGCGCAGGATCGCGACTCCGGCGCAATTGTGCCGTTTTCAGCGGACGATCAGCAGCTGGTCGAATCTCTGTCATCCCAAGCGGCCATAGCACTGACCAACCGTCGTCTCATCAAGCAAATGGAAGAGCTGTTCGAGGCCTTCATCCAGCTGATCAATACCGCGATTGATGATAAGTCACCCTATACCGGCGGGCATTGCGCGCGCGTACCCGTGCTGACGATGATGCTGGCTGAGGCGGTAACCCGTACCCGCGAGGGGCCGCTCAAGGATTTTGTGATGAGCGAGAGTGACCGGCAGGAATTAAAGATTGCCAGCCTGTTGCACGACTGCGGAAAGATCACTACGCCGGTGCATGTGGTGGATAAGCCGACCAAGTTGCACACGCTGTTTGATCGCATCGAGTTGCTCGATACCCGCTTCGAAGTGCTGCGCCGCGATGCGGAAATTGCGATGCTCCGCGCCCTCTCACCCAACCCCTCACCCGCTTGCGGGGGAGGGGGGCGCGATAACGCGGGAGAGGCTGTGAAAATTGAAGGAACTGCAATCCGCGCCGAATACGAAGCGCGTCTTCGCCAGCTGGACGATGACCGAGAATTTCTGCGGCAATGCAATGCGGGTGTCGAGAGGATGTCAGAGGCTGCGCAACAGCGCGTGCGACAAATCGCCGCTTACCCGTGGCGAGGCAGTGAAGGGCGGGCGACCGGATTTTTGAGCAGCGATGAGGTCGAAAATCTGACGATCTGTTCAGGCACGCTGAACGCCGCCGAGCGCGAAATCATCAATCATCACATTAACGCCACCATCAAGATGCTCGAATCATTGCCCTGGCCGAAACACCTGAAAAATGTGCCTGAATATGCCGGTGGACATCACGAGCGCATGGATGGGCGCGGTTATCCGCGCGGCCTGACCCGCGATCAGATGACACTGCAGGCCAGGGTCATGGGGATCGCCGACATATTTGAAGCACTGACGGCCAAAGACCGGCCTTACAAGGCAGGCAAGACATTGTCCGAGTCGCTGAAAATACTCGGGCAGTTCAAGCTGGGCGGGCATATCGATCCCGATTTGTTCGATGTGTTTATCCGTGAAAAAGTCTACCTGGACTATGCGCGGCAATTTCTCGCGCCCGAACAAATCGACGAAGTCGATTTGAGCAGGATTCCGGGTGTCAATCCGGAGATGTAGGTGACGAATTTCGTCACCAGACTGACGAAATTCGGTTTTAACGGTTTGTCGGTTTGTTTTTAGTTGTCAATTATCCCTTATTAATTATCAAGTTATAATGTTGGCACGGCTATTGCTTATCTACAGGCAAGGCGAATCGGTATCCAAGCCAGTTTTGCCGAATGATTAATTAAACTTTAAACAGGAGCTTCAAATGAAAAAAGTACAAAAAGGTTTTACCCTGATCGAATTGATGATCGTTGTTGCGATTATCGGTATCCTGGCAGCAGTTGCAATCCCGGCTTACCAGGATTACATCACCAAAGCTAAGGTTTCCAAGGTTGCAACTGCTGTCGCCTCGATTCAAACAGCCGTTGCCGACTACGCTCAAAACAATGCCGGCAATTTCCCCGCAGCGATGGCGATGGGTGGTGACTGGTCTACAATCGGCTTGGGTACTACAGGCCCAGCTGCTACGACAGAAGTTTCTTCAATTGCACTATTGACTGGCGGCGCGATTGAAGCGACTACGACGGTAGCTACCCCGAACCCTTGTACTATCAGATTTACCCCCTCTGTGCAAACTAACGTTGTAAAGTGGGTAGTTGCAACAACTGGAACAACAACTCCTTGTACCTCTGCTGCAGTGATAGCTCAGATTGCCAAGTGGAACTAATCTAGCTTGATTTAAGCTGGAGCTTGTATAGCC
>JBBRBS010000054.1:0-12400 GCA_038205615.1 Burkholderiales bacterium
TATACCTACCGAAAATTACACCACCCGCCCCCTATACCTACCGACAAAAAAATAAATTTGTTTAAATATTGAGCAAATTTACACGAGCCGCCCCCTATACCTACCTACTTTTTTCACATAGAGCCAAAAACTTCAACTAAAACTTGTCGAAAAACAGCACCCGCCCCCTATACCTACCGCGACTCGCCCCCTATACCTACTGAAATAGGACAGCACCCGCCCCCTATACCTACCGAATACTGCTAGCCTGTTGATAACTTTTTGCGGCTATTTGCCGCTTTCACCTCAGAAACAAAGTCAGGCGAAGGAGTAAGCGTGTAGACCACATCGAGGACTTTTCCCCGTAGACCAGTTTTCACAACAGGAATAAACCTTACAAGAACCCTGTTTTTAACAAGTTCCTTCATGGCCAAGTCACACGCTTCATGGGCTTTTCTTTCCCGGCTGTAATTTTCAAGCATCGCACTGTCCCGCTTTATTGTTGAATAACAAATATCAAACGGATTTGTAATGCTGGCAAAAACATATTTCTGAATAAGTTGTTTATGCAGCCAACGAGCCAGCTGCGTTGTATGGCTCATAAGTTGGTCATAATTAAATTGCCGGTAGGAAAGTTTTTCAATACTTTCAGTGACCAATGGGTGAAAATGCACTACCCATTTTGCATTTGGATCACTATCAATATCTGATCTGCAGACCCCAGCCACGACCGGCAAATAGGTACTATAAGCAAAAGCCCTTGTTTTTTGTATGGTTGAAACTATCTGAATAGAGCTTCGTGACAAGATGTTAAGACTCAACTTAATTTCTTCAAATGAGCGACAATGACCACTACGCCTCAGCTCTTCACGAAGCTGATAGAGACTGAAGCTAACCCCACTTTGTGGAGCTGGCTTTTCCTTAATATAAAATCCTTGTTCTTGGTCTACCGCTAACTTCCTCAATGCCTCCTCAACAAGTTCCTCGCTTGAGCTCGGATAGTAGGCTATGGTTATTGGTTTTCCTTCCTTGTCTTTTCCTTTGATCTGCGTTGCCTGGATTGAAACACTAAACCTAGCCTGCCGGTATTCAAATTCAAGTTCCAGCAAGGGTAAGTTTCCGTTCTCATCACGCATTTTGATCATTGCTTGGCGCGAGATTGAATAGCGTGGCACGCTGTCCCAAAACTCAATTGAATTGGATAATTTTTGACGCTGAATCTCATTATTACAAATGAATGGAAGAAACAAACTTAGCTGCTTATTTTGCAATTCGTCTGGTCTGAGTGACGCAATTGGCTTCCTATCACATATGACAAGAGACTTTTTCTGCCCAGATAAACAAGTCAAGGACATTTAATTACTTTGTATCAGTGTAGTTAGAAGCTATCATCAGATCTTCCGCAAGTGTTCTCCTTGCGGGTAATACAGGCCTGACAGCTGCCGAGGTTGACTTAAGATCAAACTCTATTTTAATGCTCACCGATTCACATGACTTTCCTTCCATCCAAGCAAAAACAACTTGTGTCAGCCAAATAGGCTTTTTTCCAGACTTAATGTGAGGTGGCTGACGTTCATGGTTTTTATCCCGAGTAACATCCCTTAGAATCGTTGCTACTGACTTGTACAGCAGCACTGATAAGCCTTCTGCATCTAGTGTGTGCGGTAGATTACTCATCACATTCCCCATCTTAATTCGCGTCACCAGCATCTAACACTGGCGCAACAAGGGCCGAGCGAAAGTACACACGCCTGCCTATTTTTTTTCGTGCTGGATTGAATTGTTTTGACAACTCCCCGTCCTGCCTCAAACTGAGACGCAGACCATCCACTGATCGATGCAGTAAACTTGCCAATTGTTCAAGAGACAACAGCGGGCCGTATTTTTCCAGCAGAAAACTTTCCGTACTTGTTACACTCATGACCCTGCCCCCTACGTTAACCATCACTTGATTATGCTAAAATATAGGTTAACATCGTACCATACAATGGTACGAGGTCAATCTATATTTTGGTATGTTTCGTGTAATTTTGATCAGAAAATTTTGGTTTGGAGACAATAATGGCTGAAAGCAATAAGTTGGAACGGATGGAGAGAAGGCAAAGGAAGCTTGAACATCGCGCAGCTGAAGTAGAAAAAATCAATACAGATGTGAGAGAACGCCTGATTACCATAATTAACAATCAAGTTATTTATAGTGGCCGGTATGAGTATTTGGAAAATCGATATGGCATTGCAGCCAGGAAGTGGAAAAATGTCTGTAACAGAGTACAACTTCCAGGAATCGACATGCTGTCGTCAATCCTGCAAGACTATCCGTGGTTTTCAATGTGGCTAATGCTTGGTAAATCTAAAAATATTTTACAGCTGGATCCAACAATAGAAGGCTGGGAAGACGTTATATATGATGGCCTAGCTCGTAATGAAAGCCAACCTGTACGTACCGTTGACGCAGGAGATTAAACCTTCATGCCTTAGATGGGAACGCCAGATCCAACTCCTTAATCATAGTTTCTGCGCGCAGATGAGTGTAATGTTTGAGCATCTGCATTGACTTGTGACCGGAAATTGCAGAAACCATTTGGTCACTAAACCCAGCCTCAACCAGACGACTGATGGCCTCGTGCCGAAGATCGTGAAAATGCAAATCAGCCATCCCAATATCCTTTTTTATTGTCCCAAATATTTTATTGAAAGTGTATGGTCTGCGAGTTTGATCCTTGTCCTTGCCTGGCTCTCCAAAAAAAACTAACTCACAATCAATTGGCCGAACTGGATTTGCAAGAGCCTCTGCAAAAATTTTCTGCGCATCAAGCGTCAGCGGCACAGTTCGTGCACCACCGTTTTTTGTATTGTCGAGACGAACTACACGCCGTTTCAAATCGACCTGGGAGCAATTTAGCGTCACTATCTCAGTCGAACGCATGCATGTTGCCAAGGCAACACGAACAATCCATCCCAACATGGGATTGCTGTAATTTGAGACCGCCTTGATCAGTTTAGATTCTTCCACCTTTGAAATCCTGCGATTCCTTCCCTGACCGGGACTAGGCTTCCTGATATTAGCTACTGGATTGTAGGCCAAGCCGATACGCCATTCTTGAATGGCGACTGTAAACAAGTGTCCAAGCAACGCGAGTTCAAGCCGAACCGTGTTTGGCTGCTTACCCTCTTCCAAACGGTTGTCTCGATACTCTGCAACAAGATCGGGCGTAATGGCGGCAAGTGAATATTTTCCCAGAACAGCTTTCAATTGCTTGGCCTTCGATATTTCACCACGCTGGGTAAACGCACTTTTCGTTACTGTCACTTCTTTTAGGTACCGATCAAGTGCAACATCGAAGGTAAGGCGTTCTGATGGCGCACGCTGAATGAACACACCGCGCACCATTTCATCTTCAGTGCGACGAGACCAATCTTCGGCGTCTCTTTTTATACGGAAATTCTTTGAAGCGGTCGGCCAACCGACCTTGCGAATAACAGCCTTCCAAGTGCCAGAAGGTGTCTTTGTGATAGTTGCCATGATGCTCCAAAAATTCGTGAATGTACCAAAACTGTACTTTATCGAGAACACACTGTCCATAAGAACATTTATTCAGCCAAGAAAAAAGCCACTAACTCGTTGAATTAGCGGCTTTTATTTTGGTGGGTCGTCACGGACTTGAACCGTGGACCAAAGGATTATGAGTCCTCTGCTCTAACCAACTGAGCTAACGACCCGTAAACTATTTTCCTTCGCTATCCAGGAAGCTCTTGAGCTTCTCGGAACGCGAGGGGTGACGCAACTTGCGCAAGGCCTTGGCTTCGATTTGACGAATACGTTCACGCGTCACATCGAACTGCTTGCCCACTTCTTCGAGCGTGTGATCGGTGTTCATCTCGATACCGAAACGCATACGCAATACTTTCGCTTCGCGCTGAGTCAGGCTGTCGAGTATATCCGACGTTGCACTGCGCAGGCTCTCATAAACTGCAGCGTCGATCGGCACAGTGGTATTCGAGTCTTCGATGAAGTCGCCCAGATGAGAATCGTCGTCATCGCCGACCGGTGTTTCCATCGAAATGGGTTCCTTGGCGATTTTCAAAATCTTGTGGATCTTGTCTTCCGTCATTTCCATCTTCGCGGCCAGCGTCGCGGCATCTGCTTCCTGGCCCGTTTCCTGCAAAATCTGACGCGAGATACGATTCATCTTGTTGATGGTTTCGATCATGTG
The DNA here is from genome assembly GCA_038205615.1 of Burkholderiales bacterium. Classification (GTDB taxonomy): domain Bacteria; phylum Pseudomonadota; class Gammaproteobacteria; order Burkholderiales; family Gallionellaceae; genus Gallionella. Next base: position 4,194 of record JBBRBS010000054.1, read on the forward strand.
CACCGGAATACGGATCGTGCGCGCCTGATCTGCGATCGAACGCGTGATCGCCTGACGGATCCACCAGGTAGCATAAGTCGAAAACTTGTAACCGCGACGGTATTCGAATTTATCGACGGCCTTCATCAGGCCAATATTACCTTCCTGAATCAAATCCAGGAACTGCAAACCGCGATTGGTGTATTTCTTGGCAATCGAAATCACCAGACGCAGGTTAGCCTCGATCATGTCGCGCTTTGCGCGGTGTGAACGCGCTTCGCCATTCGTCATGCGACGGTTGATTTCCTTCAGATCGACGATCGGCAATCCCACACGCTTTTGCATATTGATGAGATTTTGCTGCTTCTCTATAATCGCGTGCTGATAGCGCACCAGCAGTTCACTGTATGGCTTGTTCGCTTTGACTTCCTGCGCCAGCCAGTCCATATCGACTTCATGACCGATAAAGCTCTTGATAAAATGCGGACGTGGCATTTTGCTCTTCGTCACGCATATTTCCTGGATGCCGCGTTCGTTGGTGCGTATTTCTTCAACCAGACTGCGCATCGTATTGCACAGCGCTTCCACCTGTTTGGCCGTAAAGCGAAAAGCCATCAGCTCTTCGGTAATGCCAGCCTGATGTGTATTGTATTGTTCGCTGAGATAGCCATATTTTTCGTAGGCCTTGCCCATCTTATTGAACAGATCGGCAATCACCGCAAAGCGGGCCAGCGCGTCGGCTTTCAGCTGCGCAAGATCGGCGGCAGCGGCAGCGGCACTGGCAGCGGCCATCGCCTCTTCATCTTCTTCTTCATCTTCTTCAGCATCAGAGTCGCCGGAAGCTTCCTCTTCCTCTTCCTCGCCGTCTTCATCCTGATCATCGCTTGCGGTCAATCCGGTCTCATCCTCGCGCTCGACATCCACGAATCCGTCGATCAGTTCATTGACGCGGATTTCATCGATTTCGATCTTGGCAGCCAACGACAGGATTTCTGCAATAGTCACAGGGCAGGCAGAGATAGCCTGAATCATGTTGCGCTGACCTTCTTCGATACGCTTCGCGATCTCGATTTCTTTTTCGCGAGTCAGCAGATCAACCGTACCCATCTCGCGCATGTACATGCGCACAGGATCAGTAGTACGACCAAACTCTGAATCGACTGTAGATAAAGCGGCTTCAGCTTCTTCGGCGGCATCTTCGTCGGCAGCAGTTGGTGCGGAATCGGTCATGATCAGCGCTTCAGCATCAGGTGCGACATCGCACACGCGGATACCCATGTCGTTGATCATGCTGGCCACGCTTTCGATCTGCTCGACTTCGAGCATATCTGGCAAATGGTCATTGATCTCGGCGTAAGTCAGATAGCCGCGCTCTTTGCCCAGCACGATCAGTGCCTTCAGACTGGTACGACGCGCGTCGATATCCTGCTGCAACTCGGCAAGCGGCAACGCAATCACGTCGTCCTTCTTGTCAGTTTTTTTCTTGCTCTTTTTAACCGTTACCATAATCTTGTTTCCAATTGCGTAAGACCTACGTTAGGACCGCAGAAAAGCGCACCATTATACCCGAAATACGCTAACGTTTTTTAACCTTTATGGACAACCGGCCGGCATCAGCCATCCTGCTCGCCCACAGCGACCGACTTACCGCGCTGCAGCAAGCGCAAATACTGCTCGCGCTCATCAACACTCAGACTGGACAAACCACCCTGAGCGGACTTGCCTTGCAAAGCCTGAAATTGCTCGCGGCGCAGCCCTTCATCGAGCTTACCGAGAAGACCCGCAAACTCAGCCGACACATCGAAGTTATCGCCCCATGCCAGCATTTCAGCCTCCGCCTGCGCCAGCGCCCTTGCATAACTCGTGCCTTCAAACATCTGCATCAGCGCAGGACTGCTCATCGCATAGTCCGCTTCGCGCAAAACAGCCAGCACCGCACCAATCGCCTCGGCATCTGCACCCTCACCATGCCAGTCAACCGGCATTTTTGCCGCCAACTCGGGCTGCGCAATCAGACACTGCAACAGCAAACGCTGCACCGGAAATGGGGTGCGTGCGGTTTTTTTCAAGGAGGGTCGCGGCGCGTGAGCAATCGGCTTGATTTCATATAATGCCTCCAGCTCTGCCTGACTGACCCCGGAGAGCGCAGCCACCTCCTTGCGCAGCAGCAACGAGGTGACCGGGGATGCAATCGCCGACAACAAGGGGCGCGCGCGGTGCAACAATTGATTGCGCCCCTCCTGACTCTTCAAGTCCAGATCGGCACTGATTTCACGCAACAGGTAGCCGGACAACGGCATCGCCTCGGCCACATTCCGTTCAAAAATCTCTTTACCGTACTCACGAATAAAACTATCAGGATCGTGCTCGGCCGGCAGAAACAGAAAACTAATCAGCTTGCCGTCTTGCAAATGCGGCAGCGCGTTTTCCAGCGCACGCCAAGCAGCCTTTTGACCTGCCTTATCGCCGTCGAAACAGAAAACGATCTGCTCGGAAAGGCGCAATAATTTCTGAATGTGATAAGGCGTGGTGGCCGTACCCAACGTTGCAACCGCATAATCGACGCCCAACTGAGCCAGAGCGACCACATCCATGTAACCTTCAACGACCATCACACGTCCGCTTGCGCGTATGGCTTTTTGCGCCTGATACAAGCCATATAACTCATGACCCTTTTCAAACAATGGCGTCTCTGGTGAATTCAGATACTTCGGCTCGCCTTTATCCAGCACGCGCCCGCCAAAACCGATGACCTGCGCGCGAACATTGATGATCGGGAACATGATGCGGTCGCGAAACCGGTCGTAACGCTTATCGCCTTCGCCCGTGATCACCAGCCCCGTCTCACTCAGCGCTGCGCTCTGGTAATCAGGAAAAGCGGCAGCCAAGTTTTGCCAACCGTCAGGTGCGAAGCCGATAGCAAACTTCGCGGCAATTTCACCGCTCAAACCACGTTTCTTCAGGTAATCTATCGCACGCTCGGAGAGCTTGAGCTGATCGCGGTAATAGCGCGTGGCGACTTGCATCACCTCGTACAAATCGGGCGCGACTTTCTTGAATGGCTCACCGGAAGTCTGTCGCTCATGAGGAACTTCCATTCCTACACTCTGCGCCAGATCTTCAATCGCCTCGACAAAACCCAACCCCAAATGCTCCATGACAAAGCCGACGGCCGTGCCATGCACACCGCAACCAAAGCAATGGTAAAACTGCTTGGACTGACTGACAGTAAATGAGGGGGATTTTTCGTTGTGAAACGGGCAGCAGGCGACGTAATTGCCCCCTGCCTTTTTAAGCGGCAGATAGCGCTCAATCACATCGACAATGTCCAGACGATTGAGCAGATCCTGAATGAAACTTTTTGGAATCATGCCTGGGCGCCCTTTTCAGCTAAACCAACAGGACGTCGAGATGCCGGGTATTCGTATTACAGAACACCTTGGCAACAAGAAAACTACTTGGATAACTGCGCCTTGATCAGAGCAGAAACCTTACCCATGTCAGCCAAACCAGCCAGCTTAGGCTTGAGCAAACCCATTACCTTACCCATATCCTGTGGACCAACAGCACCGACAGCCGAGATCGCCTCAATGATAGCCGCGACAACTTCGGCTTCATCGAGCTGCTGCGGCATATAAGCTGCCAACACGCCCATCTCAGCTTTTTCGACATCCGCCAAATCCTGACGAGCAGCCGCTTCATACTGACTGATGGAATCACGCCGCTGCTTATTCATCTTTTCGATGATCGCCACCACGTCTGCATCCGATAGTTCGATACGTTCGTCCACTTCACGCTGCTTGATGGCAGCGAGCAATAGACGAATGGCCGAAAGGCGTGCCGTATCTTTGGCGCGCATCGCGGTTTTCATATCGTCGGTAATTTGTTGCCGTAAACTCATCGCCACTCGGATTATGATATCCGAAGTTTAGAAAAGCTTAGGTGGCAGAGTCTGACTGCGCAGACGCTTGTAATGACGCTTAACAGCTGCCGCGAGCTTGCGCTTGCGTTCAGCAGTTGGCTTTTCGTAAAACTCACGCGCACGCAAATCGGTCAACAGACCTGTCTTTTCTACAGAACGCTTGAAACGACGCATTGCGACTTCAAACGGCTCATTCTCTTTAACACGTACGGTTGTCATCTGCGAACTACCTTCTACCAAAAAATTGAGGGCGCGATTCTAGCAAAACCATCCTCGCATAACAACTGCTATTTCATCCCGGCATACAAATAAACTTGATATAAACCTACTGGACGGTAATTCTGGCGAATTTTCGCTTGCCTACCTGCGCCACGACCACCTTGCCCGCGTCAACCACATCAGCCTTATCGTTGACACGCTCGCCGTCCAGCTTGACGGCTCCCTGAGCAATCATACGGATCGCTTCTGATGTACTGCTCACTAGGTCGGCAGATTTGAGCAACTGCGGCACCCCAATACTTCCCTCCGGTGACGACACATTGATTTCCGGCATATCGTCAGGCAACACACCACGACGGAAGCGCGCCTCAAATTCCTCCAACGCCGTTTCGGCGTCACGCTGACTATGAAAGCGCGTCACGATTTCCTGCGCGAGCAGCACCTTGATGTCGCGCGGATTGCGCCCGCCCTCGGTTTCTGTGCGCCATGCGGCAATCTCACCCAGACTGCGGAAAGACAGCAACTCCAGATAGCGCCACATCAATACATCCGAAATCGACATCAGCTTGCCAAACATATCTTGCGGCGCGTCGGTGATGCCGATGTAATTGCCCAGCGACTTGGACATTTTATTGACGCCATCAAGCCCCTCCAGCAAAGGCATCGTTAATATGCATTGCGCCGGCTGACCATAATGCCGCTGCATCTCACGCCCCATCAGCAGGTTGAATTTCTGATCCGTGCCGCCCAGTTCAAGATCCGCCTTCAGTGCGACAGAATCATAGCCCTGTACCAGAGGATAAATGAATTCATGTATTGCGATCGGCTGAGTACTCTTATAGCGCTTCGCAAAATCGTCACGTTCGAGCATTTGCGCGACCGTATGCGTCGCTGCCAGCCTTATCAAATCGACCGCACTGAATTTATCCATCCAGGTCGAGTTGAAAACGATTTCAGTCTTGTCCGGGTCCAGCACCTTGAAAACCTGATCACGGTAAGACTGCGCATTTTCCAGCACCTGTTCACGCGACAGCGGCGGACGCGTCGTATTTTTGCCGGTCGGATCACCGATCATGCCGGTAAAATCGCCTATCAGAAACAACGCGTGATGCCCCATATCCTGCAACTGTCGCATTTTGTTCAGCAACACAGTATGGCCCAGATGCAAATCGGGCGCCGTCGGATCAAAGCCCGCCTTGATCCGCAGCGGCCTGCCCAGCGCCAGCTTTTGTTTGAGTTCCGCCTCTATCAAAAGCTCATCTGCGCCACGTTTTATCAAATCCAGATTCATTTCATTCTTTCAATTCAGGTTCAGAGAATTAGCCACCACTCGTCAGGATATACTGCCGCCTGTCGATCATGCCGCGCCTCCCAGTTAATTTTCACACTATTTAGCAGTTAACCCTTTGAGGAGTAGCGTGTTTCTGTTAAAGTCGCGCACATTGTAAAATACAGCCTCTTTCAACTGGCAGGCTGCTCACGGAGACGCGAATGTTAACGCAAAACACGCTCAATCAAGAACGCAAAAAGAAATTGCGCTGGTTTGTCACTGTATCCACCATGCCACTGCTCGGCGTCGTAACCGCTTTCGGACTGGTACCAGCCAGCAATCTTGGCCTGAATACCGGCAAAATTGCCATCGAACAACTCGCCTTGCCAAACTCAGCACCCGCCGACACGATCGCTGCGACCTTCTGGCACACCGAGCGCCTGCAGCGCGGTGATACCGTAGCCGAACTGATGCTGCGACTGAACATTAAGGACGCGGCTGCCAGCGACTATCTGCGCAACAGTTCCGACGCACGCGCTTTCCGGAAACTGTCGGTAGGCAATGAAGTGCAAGCCGAAACGGATTCAACAGGCGCACTCGTATCCCTGAGCTATCTGGGTGAGCAGGGTGCAAAAGTCGTCATCAGAAAACAAGGCGACACATTCAGCTCCAAGGCCACTGCTGCACAACTTGAAAAGCGTCTGTTCGTTCGCACCGGCGAAATCAAGACCAGTTTATATGCGGCGACGGATGCCGCCGGGATGCCTGAGTCAGCGGCCAACCAGCTGACCGAAATATTCAGCGGCGACGTGGACTTCCATCACGATCTGAAGCGCGGCGACCGTTTCACAGCAGTGTATGAAATGACCTATAGCAATGGCGCACTGGTCAAGGCAGGACAAATTCAGGCCGCCGAATTCATCAATCAGGGTCAGGTGTACCGTGCCGTGCGCTTCCAGAGCGACAGCAGCCATAGCGACTATTACACGCCTGAAGGCAAGAGTCTGAAAAAAGCCTTCTTGCGCTCGCCGATCGCTTTTTCGCGCGTCAGCTCAGGCTTTACCATGTCCCGCTTTCATCCAATACTGAACAAGTGGCGCGCTCACAAGGGTGTCGATTTTGCCGCCGCCATAGGAACGCCCGTCAAAGCGACATCAGACGGCGTCGTTTCTTTTGTCGGCCAGCAGAGCGGTTACGGCAACGTCATTAACCTGAAGCACCAAAGCAACCTGTCCACCGTGTATGGTCACTTGTCTCGTTTTGCCAAGGGGCTGCACACCGGCGAACGCGTCCATCAAGGCGATGTGATCGGCTACGTTGGCATGACCGGCATGACCAGCGGACCACATCTGCACTATGAATTCAAGATAGGTGGCGAGCAGCGCGATCCGCTACGAGTTGCACTTCCCAATGCCCTGCCAGTCAACGGCGCCAACAGGACTGCATTCAAGGCGATGGCTGACAAGTTTGTAGCCAGTCTGGTTCAGTTGCGCAACACCAACCTCGCGAAACTTGACTGAAGTTAACGCTCACAATCAACCCGAACTGTATATCGGGTTGATGTCTGGAACCAGTCTGGACGGCATTGATGCCGTCCTTGTTGATTTTGGCGCAGCTAACCCGAAACTGCTGGGCAAATTTTTCCTGCCGTTTGATGATGCGCTGAAACTTGCCGTATTGGACTTGCACCAACCGACCCACAACGAGTTGCACCAGACTCAACTGATCGGCAATCAACTAGCCCGCCGGTACGCGCAAGCCGTCAAATCGCTCCTCGCTGCAACCGGATATCTACCCCAACAAATACGAGCAACAGGGTGTCATGGCCAGACTATCCGCCACTGCCCCGAACACGGCTATACACTGCAAATCGGCAACGCAGCACTGCTGGCCGAATTGACCGGCATCACGGTGGTTAACGATTTCCGCAGTCGCGATATTGCAGCCGGCGGACAAGGCGCCCCGCTGGTTCCCGCATTCCATGACAAGCTGCTGCGCCACGCAGAAATTCACCGCGTGATCGTCAACATCGGCGGTATCAGTAATCTGACCAATCTGGCGCCAGGCGTCAACACGTCAGGATTCGACTGCGGCCCCGGCAATCTATTGATGGACGCGTGGTGCATGCAGCATATTAATAAACCCTTTGATGCCAACGGCGACTGGGCTGCGACCGGAAAAGTATTAGCGGAACTGCTGGAGCGCATGCTGAATGAGCCGTTCTTCGCTCTCCCGCCACCCAAGAGCAGCGGACGCGACCTGTTCAATATGGCCTGGCTGCACGGCAAGCTGCACGGGGGGGAAGCCGCCGAGGATGTGCAAGCAACTTTGCTGGAGCTGACTTGCCGGACCATCGCAGACGCGATTATTGAACAATGTAACGGTGTCCGTGAAATCTACCTGTGCGGCGGTGGCGCGCATAACCAGACCTTACGAAACCGTCTGGCCGTGCTACTGCCTAATTGCACCCTACATACGACCAATGCGCTGGATGTTGACAGCGACTTCCTGGAAGCCATCGCCTTCGCATGGCTGGCACAGCAAAACCTGCATGGCATTCCCGCCAACCTGCCTCAGGTCACGGGCGCCCGTCACCCGCGCATACTGGGCGCCGTCTACCCCGCATAGCCGGGGTAAACAAACACGGTCGACGCGTTGTCGCATCAGCCGTGTTTGAGATCGCACCTGCAGGATTCACCAGACTATAATTTTCCCTTAACCCAATCAGTAACAGAAGCCAGTGCCGCTGCCAGATGTTCAGGTTGCGTGCCCCCTGCCTGCGCCATATCCGGTCTGCCACCGCCCTTGCCGCCGACC
>JBBRBS010000055.1:0-12346 GCA_038205615.1 Burkholderiales bacterium
AATGTTGAAGACGTGGTGCGTTATGCGCAGCAGTTGCAGCACAGCCTGATCTCGGCGCTTGAACTTGACAGCGGCATCGCCTTGACCCAGTCGCGTTCTGTGCTGCTGTATTTCGCCCAGGTATTCGATGAGCTGATTATGGCGATATTCCGCACCTATCTTGGCGAGCGCGAGAAAACGCTGAAGGCTCAGGAGGCGGAATTGCGCGAGACCTCCACGCCGATCACCGAAATCTGGGATGGCGTGCTGACGCTGCCCATCATCGGCACGCTGGATTCGAGCCGCACGATGCTGGTCATGGATGCCCTGCTTAACCGCATCGCCAAGGATCATGCCAAAGCGGTCGTGATGGATTTGACGGGCGTCAAAAATATCGACTCCCAGGTATCGCACCACCTGATCCAGATGGTGCGGGCCGTGCAGCTAATGGGATCCGATGCGATTATCACCGGCATCCATCCTGAAATAGCGCGCGCGCTGGTCAGTCTGAATATCGACCTGAACGGTGTGACCACCCGCGCCAGCCTGTCAGACGGGTTAAAAGAAGCCTTTTCGCGCATGGGCATCCAAGTCAGTAAAAAAACCAGCTGATGGCTATTTCAGGCATACACCTGACCTGCATCGGCCGGGGCAATTTTTTACTGGAGCCGCTGCGCAGTCTGAACACTCAGAATACGGGGCAGCTGATGCAGGACATCGTGGAACAACTGCAGCAAGGGCGGGGAGCGCGTCTGTATTATGACCTGAACGGGCTGCCGGTCATCGATCAGGTGTATTACGACTGGCTGGACAAGCTGGCCCGCATTTGCCAGACCGTGAATATCAAAATGATCTGCATCAATATGCAGCCCACGGCGGCGTTCACGTTATCGAGTTTTCTCAGCAGCACACCGGTATTTGCAACCGCGCTTGGAGTTCCGGACTAACGATCTGTCCTGAAGGGCTCGCCGCCCCGCCATTTATTCAGCCGGGATGTGCCTGTTTGCGATACCATCACGGCTGAATTTTCGCCTGTCTTTATCATGACCACTGAAGTCTCCCGTTTCTTTTCCGAGCAAAGCCCGCTGGCCACCGAAGTCTCCTCATTCCGTCCGCGCGCGCAGCAGCGCGAAATGGCGCTGGCCGTAGCAGACGCAATCAAGAACAATACGCTTCTGGTCGCCGAAGCCGGCACCGGCACCGGCAAAACCTTCGCCTATCTGGTGCCGGCCTTGCTGGGCGGCGGCAAGGTAATCATTTCCACCGGCACCAAGAACCTGCAGGATCAGCTGTTCCAGAAGGATTTGCCGATGGTGCGCGATGCACTGAAAGCGCCCGTCTCGATCGCGCTGCTCAAGGGCCGCTCGAACTATATTTGCCACTACCATCTGGAACGCACCGCCAGCGATGGGCGTTTTGCGACGCGGGAAGATATCAAGCATCTGGGTAAAATAAAAAAATACGCAAAAATCAGCAACACCGGCGACAAGAGCGGCGTGGCCGATGTACCGGAAAACGCACCGATCTGGCTGCAGGTCACTTCAACGCGCGACAACTGTCTGGGTCAGGAATGCCCGAACCACAAGGAATGCTTCGTGCTGCATGCGCGCACCGAGGCGATGAAGGCCGACATCGTGGTGGTCAATCACCATCTGTTTTTTGCCGACGTGATGTTGCGCGACGAAGGTGTGGCCGAACTCTTGCCCGCCTGCAACACGGTGATCTTCGATGAGGCACATCAGTTGCCTGAAACCGCCAGCCTGTTCTTCGGCGAGAATCTGTCAACGTCGCAACTACTTGATTTATCTCAAGATACCCGCATAGAAGCGCTGACTTCCGCCAAGGACTTTGCGCCATTACCCAAAGCCTGCGACGAACTGGACAAGGCCGCGCGCGACTTGCGACTGGTCTTCAAGAAAGAAGGCCGGATGCCCGCGATTGCCACGGATAGCTTCAAGGAATTCGAACCCGCCTTGAAAAATCTCAGCGAAAAACTGGTGCAAATCGGCAGCATGCTGGAAAAACAGGCTGAGCGCAGCGAAGGTCTGGAAAATTGCTGGCAACGTGCGCAGGCGCACGCGCTGCAATTGAAGCATTGGCAGGAAAACAAGGACGACGACAAGGTGCGCTGGCTGGAGGTATACCACCACTCACTGCAACTGAATTCGACACCGCTGTCCATCGCCGAGATTTTTCAAAAGCAGATCGAAAGCAATGCGCGCGCCTGGATATTCACGTCCGCCACGCTGGCGGTGAAACAGGATTTTTCACACTATCAGGGCGAGATGGGCCTGCTTAATGCTAAGACAGCCTGTTGGGACAGTCCGTTCGACTATGAGAAACAGGCATTGCTGTACGTGCCAGCTAACCTGCCGGAACCGAACAGCGAAGGCTATACCGAGGCCGTGGTGCAAGCTGCCCTGCCGATGATCGAAGCCAGCCGTGGCCGCGCCTTTTTGCTGTTCACCAGCCTGCGCGCGATGCAGCGCGCCTATGAAATATTGCAAGCCGAGTTCGATCGGCGCGGCTGGGACTACCCACTGCTGTTGCAAGGGATGGGTTCGCGCAACGAACTGCTCGACCGCTTCCGCGAACACGGCAATGCGGTGCTGCTGGGCAGCCAGTCGTTCTGGGAAGGCGTGGACGTCAGAGGCGAAGCCTTATCCTTGGTCATCATCGACAAACTCCCGTTCGCCCCGCCCGACGATCCTGTGCTGGCCGCGCGCATCGCACAAATCACCAAGCAGGGCCGCAACGCCTTTATGGAATACCAGCTGCCGCGCGCCATCATCACGTTGAAACAGGGTGGCGGACGCCTGATCCGCGACGAAAACGACCGTGGCGTGCTGATGATCTGTGATCCGCGCATCATCACCAAGCAATACGGAAAACGCATCTGGCAAAGCCTGCCGCCAATGAAACGCACCCGTGTGGAAGCGGAAGCCATCGCGTTTTTTGACACTCCGGAAACCGTTGAATAAAAATATTTACAACAATTCATTCATTTAGGTGGCGCACAGCGACTAACACTCGTATATTTCATGTCACGGCTGTCATGCCGCTCACCATTCTAATTTTCAGGAGAGGTAATCATGCAATTACGTGCCGCATTGGTGTTTGTATTGGCTCTTGGTATCACCGGAACGGCTCAGGCCGCAGGTCAAATTATCATCAAGTTCAGTCACGTGGTCGCCCCTGACACTCCTAAGGGAAAAGCCGCCGAGCGCTTCAAGCTGGTTGCGGAAAAGCTGGCCAAAGGAAAAGTCCGGGTCGAGATTTATCCTAACAGCCAACTTTACAAAGACCGGGAAGAAATCGAAGCGTTGCAAAGCGGCGCTGTGCAAATGCTGGCACCTTCCCTGTCCAAATTCGGCCCGATGGGAGCGCCTGAATTTCAACTGTTCGATCTGCCGTATCTTTTTCCCAATCAGGAAGTCTTGCACCGCGTCATGGATGGCGAAGTGGGCAAAAAACTGTTCGCCAAACTGGACAGCAAAGGCGTGACAGGTCTGGCTTTCTGGGACAACGGTTTCAAGCAGATGAGTTCGAACCGGCCGATGCATAACGTTGCCGATTTTTCCGGTCTGAAAATGCGCATTCAATCGTCCAAAGTGCTGAGCGCACAAATGAAAGCGCTGGGTGCCAACCCGCAGGTCATGGCGTTCAGCGAGGTATACACGGCCTTGCAGCAGGGTGTGGTGGATGGCACGGAAAATCCGATTTCGAACTTCTACACTCAGAAGATGCATGAAGTGCAAAAGCACATGACGATCTCCAATCATGGCTATCTGGGCTATGCGGTCATCGTGAACAAGGCATTCTGGGATGGTTTGCCGGCCGATGTGCGCGCAGCGCTCAATCAGGCCATGAAGGAAGCCACCAACTACGAGAATTTCATCGCACAAAAGGAGAACGACGATGCACTGGCCAAAGTCATCGCCGCCAAGACCACCACTGTTTACACACTGACACCGGCTGAACGTGCCGAATGGCAAAAAGCCCTTCTGCCCTTACAAAAAGAATTTGAATCCGTGGTCGGCGCAGACCTGATTCAAATTGCCAATGCAACCGCAGCGGAGGTCGCCAAAGAGCAGGCCGGAACTGTCAAGCCACAGGCCGCCTCCAAACCGGCCACAAAAAAATAGTCAGTCGCAAAACGCTGTCCGGTGGCAGTTAAGCGCCGGATAGCGCCCCCTTAAGGACGAGCAATGATCAATCGCTTCCTGAATCACTTCGAAGAGTTTCTGATTGCAAGCTTCATGGCGGCAGCGACGCTGATTACCTTTGCCGCCGTGGTGATGCGCTATACCACCGGTTCAGGGATAGACTGGGCTCAGGAACTGACCATCTATCTGTTCATCTGGATGGCCAAATTCGGCGCCGCTTACGGTGTGCGCACCGGCATCCACATTGGCGTTGATTTCCTGGTCAACTGGGTTCGTCCGTCGATCCGCCGCAAGATGATCATCACCGCTTTAAGCTTAGGCATCCTCTTCACAGGCTCTATCGCCTTTTTCGGCGCGCGCTGGGTGCTGTTCATCCACGGCACGGGGCAGCAGTCGCCGGATCTGGAAATACCGATGTGGATCGTCTATCTGGCAATCCCGTTTGGCTCTGGCCTGATGTGTTACCGCTTCATGCAGGTGCTCGCGGGTTTTGTCAAAACAGGCGATTTGCCTGCGCACAGCTTCGGCGGCCATGTCGATGAGGCCGCAGCATGACCGCACTCATTATCATCGGCATCCTGCTGGCCCTGCTGCTCACCAGCACGCCGATCTCCATCGCACTCGGCACCACAGTCCTGATCTATCTGCTGGCGTTCTCTTCATTTTCAATCGACACGGTCAACATCATCTCCCAGCGCCTTTTCACCGGCTTAGAGAGTTTTTCCATCATGGCGGTGCCGTTCTTTGTGTTGTCCGGCCAGTTCCTGATCGACGGAAAAATCGCGTCCCGCATCGTACGCTTCGCCTATAACCTGGTTGGCTGGTTGCCCGGCGGCATGGCGATGGCGGCGGTGCTGGCCTGTGCATTTTTTGCCACCATTTCCGGCTCCAGCCCCGCCACCGTGATGGCGATCGGTTCGGTGATGCTGCCAGCGATGATCAAGGCGGGTTATCCGAAACGCTTTTCGGTGGGCGTGATCACGTCGGCAGGCTCGCTGGGCATTCTGATTCCGCCGTCCATCGTGATGATCATCTATGCAGTGGCAACCTCAGAGAGTGCAGGCAAGATGTTCATCGCAGGCATCATTCCGGGCATCATGTTGGCCAGCATTATGATGTCTCTGGTATTCATCCAGGCGAAACGAAAAAACTTCCCTACGCTACCTAAACCCACCTCCGAAGAATTCTGGCATTCGTTCAAGGATGCCTGGGGCGGGATTTTCCTGGTAGTCATCGTCATCGGCGGCATCTACGGCGGCATCTTCACCCCCACCGAAGCCGCGGCAGTCGCAGCCGTGTATGCCTTCGTCGCGGCCAAGTTCTTTTACGGCGACCTCGACTGGCAACAGGTGCCAAAAACGCTGCTCAGCGCCGCCAACACCAGCGCGATGCTGCTCTACATCATCACCAACGCGATCCTGTTCTCGTTTCTGATGACATCAGAACAAATCCCGCAGGAAATGTCGCAGTGGGTCGTAGCGCAAAATCTGCAACCGTGGATGTTTCTGCTAATGGTGAATCTGGCGCTGCTCGCCGCAGGACAGTTCATGGAGCCGACGTCGATCGTGCTGATTCTGGCGCCGCTGTTTTTGCCAATCGCAAAGGCGATGGGGATCGACCCGATCCATCTGGGCATCATCATGGTGGTGAACATGGAAATCGGCATGATTCATCCGCCGGTCGGGCTAAATCTGTTCGTCGCCAGCCATCTGGCCAAAGAGGGCCTGACCGAGGTATCGATCGCCACGCTGCCCTGGGTCGGCGTGATGCTGGTCTATCTGGGCCTGATTACCTATATCCCGGCCATTTCGACCTGGCTGCCGCACCTGCTATACAAGTAAGCGGCGCTGATGCTCACGGATCTACCCAGACCGGCAATTCTTCGAATGCAAAGAAATAAGGGGTAACACGGATTGCTTTGAGCAGACCGCCTTCGGCCGGCGACAGGCTCAAACGCTCGATGTCCTGTGGAATCAACGGCCTGATCTTCTCAGCATCACGCAACCGGCTGAAAACCCCGTTGCGCCACTGATACACCTCATCCAGTTTCTGCAAATAGCTGTAGGAATGTTGGTTGTCGTTATAGTAATCGTCGAATTTATTGCGCCCGAGATAGATGGCATTGGAGCCTTCGTAGCCGGTCTTTTCATGGGTCAACGGATCGGTGTTGAGCAGATAGATCCAGTCGCCCGGCACGAAATTCATCGGCATCACGCCGTGTTTTATTTTCAACAGTTTACCCGGCAGATTCATATCCTGCGGATCGAAACCCTTTTCAGCGGCCCACATTTTTGCAGGTTCAATGCTGGCCAACGGATCCTTATCGATAGTGAGCCGATCTTCAACCAGCTCCAGCTGCCCGGGGGATTGCTTGATGCGACGGTAATAGTCCAGCACGCCCTGTATCATCACGAGCTTAGTCGCCGTGTAGCAACCGATGGAATATTTTTCCTGATTCAGGAACACATCGTTGAGCGCTTCATGCAGAGAATAATTCGGGTTTGGTGTTCCGCGCATCCAGTATTTGCTGTTCCATTTCGCGTAACCGCCGTCAGGCCATACCCACGACAATTTTTCCGCCCAGGCCACGGTGTTTTGACGGATGGCGACATGGTCCTTCAATGCCTCTATCTCGCATGCCACGCCGTTAAATTCGGTCAGGCGGCCGTGCTGGAGCAGCGCCAGCACGATCTCTTTTTTGGAAACGGTGCTGATCGTTTTGTGTCCCCCGTGCCGATCAGGCAGCGTCACGACTTCATCGTGAATGTTCAGCTCAAGCCGCTCACTAAAGTCGAGCGTGTTGAAATCTGTCTCAGGGGTATTCAAGGTATAGTGCAAAACGCCCTGCACTTTCTGCGCTTTTTTTACGACCAGATCGGCCGCGATTCCCAGCGAGGACAAATAGGCGTCCATACCTGACTCAATACGATCGATGCGTCCCGATTCGCATGAAAAACGAATTCCTGAATCAACAACGGGCATGATTAAATCGGGTGGTTGGGTGGAGCCGGCAATAGCGAACAGTGGAAAAAACAAGAGGACGAACAAAATTCCCGGCATTTACATTATCCTGTTCTCACGTTTAGAAGCGATATTCAACATCATGTCAAATTATACAATAAAATCAGCCACTTAAACAAACTCTCGCAAAGTTGACCGTATCAGCGCCAGTTTATCTGCACGCGTCAGTTTCTTGATCGCCATCTCGCGCTTCGAGGCAACCGACCTGTTTGCACATCTCTCCACGAACACCAGCGCCACCGGCCCGCGCGCACGGGTGTATTTGGCCGCCGTCCCCGCATTATGGGAAGCGATGCGCTTATCCAGATCGTTGGTGATGCCGCAATACAGCGTGTCATCGGCACAGCGCAGCAAATAGCAGATCCACTCCATCGCTACCTAACCTTCTTCTGTGTCCACAGGTGGTATCTCAGCCGGTTTCCTGCTGTTGCTGCGGCGCGACCAGGGCGAGATAAGCGGGCCAAGGAATCCTTTGCGCGGAATCCACCACGCCCCCGCCAGCATCAGCGCGATCAGCAACAGCACGGCCAGATTACCCCATCGCACATACGGCGTTGTACCCTGATAGCCTTGCACCTGGCCTTGCAGCACCCCTAACTGGTGCTGCGGCAATTGCTGTAACACGCGTCCGTTCACCCCGATGATCGACGTGACGCCGGTATTGGTGGCGCGCAGCATCATACGACCGGTTTCCAGCGCACGAAACTGCGACATTTGATTGTGTTGAGCGGCCGCATAGGAATTGCCATACCAGCCGTCATTGGTCATGTTGACCAGCAGCGTGGCGGCAGGCAGCGCCGCAATGATTTCCTCGCCAAACACATCCTCGTAACAGATGTTCACCGCCACGCGCTGCCCCGCCACGGAGAGCGGCGCTTGCGCTGTTTCGCCGCGCGCCAGATCCCCCATCGGGATGTGCAGCACCTCGTTGATCAGCCAGCCGAACACCGGCCGCAGCGGGATAAACTCGCCGAATATCACCAGGTGATGCTTACGGTAATGGGGCTGCTCCGCCGCGAAGGCGTCTTCGGATGCGCCCAGTGCAATCACACTATTGTAGTAACCGCCTCTGTCGCGTTCGAACATCCCGACCAGCACATCGCCATTGCGGCGAATGGCATGCTCGCGCAGCTGGTCAACAAGATCCTGCGGTACTTCGTCGCGCATCATCGGAAATGCCGTTTCCGGCAATACTGTCAGTCTTGCCGGATTTTGCATCACCAACCGCCGATAAGTATCCAGCGTGTCACCCAGAGACTCTTCTTTGAACTTGACGTCCTGCCCAATATTGCCCTGTATCAGCGTCACCGAAAAAGGGGCGTCATAAGGCTGCGTCCAGGCGATATTGCGAAGCAGCGCACCGCAGGCCCACAGCACAACCAGAAGTAACAGCGCCGCGCGGGGACGAATAGCATGCAATGCAGCTTTTCCATCACGCAACAGGCTCAGAAAAAGGTACGCGAGCAACCCCGCAGACACTGCCGCCGCTAATGACACGCCATAAGCACCGGTCAACGGCGCGTAGCCTGCCAGCGGACTGTCGCTGTGCGCATAGCCTAAGGTCAGCCACGGAAATCCGGTGAATATCATGCCGCGCAGCCATTCGATCAGCACCCACGCAGCGGGCATCACCAGCACGGTGCGCCAGGGGATCGCTACCCGGAAACGCGCCTGAAGGTAGCCTGCCAGTGCGGTGAACAGGGACAGGAAAGCCGAAAAAAGCAGCGTTGCGGGCGCCGCCAGCCACATCGGCATATCACCGAAATCATGCAGCGCGACATAAATCCACACAACCCCGGCACCGAACAGCCCCAAGCCGAAGACGAAGCCCAGATTGGCGGCTTCCCGCTGCGTAGCGGCCCGGCTCCACAGGACGAACAACCCCGCGAGCGCCAACACAGGTATCGGAAAAAATCCAAACGGCGCAAAGCCTGTGACACAAGACAATCCGGCCAGCAATGCCAGCCCGTAATTCAATAATTTCATTCAACCGCCTGATAGTTTGCAACAGCCGGACAGCATAACCGATTCATGGCCCGTGCCGCTATCGACAGAACGACAGCCGGCCACATGGGTGCGACAATATGTCGCAGCGGCACCCCGGACAAACTCTCTATAATCACGGGATAAGTCATTCAGGGATAAAATTATAATGAAAATAAAATTGTTAATCGGCGCAATGCTTTGCGCCACCTCCTATGCTCACGCAGGCTGCGGCTCTTCGTTCTGCTCGGTGAACACATACTGGGATACACAAGGACTGGTTAACGACGAAGGATTGCGCATCGATTTGCGCTATTCCTATGCCAGGGCTGACACACCGCGTACCGGCTCATCTAAAGTCGCGAAACCATCGCCCACCGATCCGGCACTGGCAGGTCTTGAGGTTGAGAATCTGCGCACCATCAACCAGATGCTCAACATGGACCTGGATTATTCGATCAACCAGAAATGGAATATAGCCCTCGATCTGCCCGTGGTAATGCGCGACCACGCGCACATGATCGGGGCGGCAACCGCACCATTCACAGTCGAACAAAAAAGTTTCACCCAGTTAGGCGACATCCGCCTGGTCGGCAATTACAAGTTTGATTCTGCCGAGCACCATACCGGCAGCGGAATCCGCTTCGGCCTGAAGCTGCCCACCGGCAGTTCCAACCTGGAAATGGTACCGGGCAAGTTGATGGAGCGCGCCTTGCAGGCCGGTAGCGGCAGCACCGATGCGGTCCTGGGCGCTTATTACCATCAGGATCTGGCTGATGCACCGTGGGGCTGGTTCACCAGTTTCCAGCTGCAATGCGCATTGACGACAAAGAACGGCTACCGCCCGGGCAATGACCTCGCGCTGGATCTGGGTGCGCATTACGCGGTCTCTTCAGCACTCACAGGCTTGCTGCAACTAAACACCCATTTCAAGGATCGTGACAGCGGCATCAATGCCAATCTGCACTCAGGCGGGCACAGTTTCAATCTGAGTCCGGGCGCAAGCTACGCCATCGCACCCAAGACCAATCTGTATGGCTTCGTGCAGTTGCCCATTTATCAGTATGCCAATCCGGATCCTGCCGGATTACCTTATGGCCAGCTGACTGCGCCCTGGACACTGTCTTTCGGCATCAGTCACAGCTACTGAAACCACGCTTACCTTCCGGCAATGCGTCTTTGTGCCGCACCTTCGCATAATTTGAGCACCCTTGTGCCGCACGATTAATATAAAAGTGCGATCTTGCGGGGATTTTTTGATTTTATTTGGTTTTTTTTGCGTTTTGTTTCTCAGGGCACGCTGCTTTGTGCTTAAATCGCGCCTTAACTAATACGCAAAATTATCATGGAAAAAATTCGTCTCTCCAAACGCATGTCCGAACTTGGTCTGTGCTCACGCCGCGAAGCGGATGGCTATATCGAAAAAGGCTGGGTCGATGTCGATGGCGAAACCGTCAGCCTGCTGGGAACTAAAGTTTATCCCACGCAGCAGATCACGCTGCGCACCGCTGCACAAGTCGTCCAGCACGAGCGCGTCACGATCCTGATGAACAAGCCGGTCGGCTACGTATCCGGACAGGCTGAACACGGCTATAAACCAGCCTCCGCACTGCTGGATGAATCCACCCACTGGAAAGACGATCCGTCGCCGATCAAGTTTCATCGCAGCCAGTTCATCGGTCTGGCACCAGCCGGTCGCCTGGACATCGACTCGCAGGGTTTGCTGATCCTGACTCAGGATGGCCGTGTCGCCAAGCAGCTGATCGGCGAAGATTCCAAGGTGGACAAGGAATACCTGGTACGCGTACAGGGAAAACTCTCCGACAGCGGTCTGGCCTTGCTCTGCCAAGGACTTAAGCTGGATGGTCAGTACTTAAAGCCCGCCAAGGTTTCCTGGCAGAATGAAGACCAGCTGCGCTTCGTGCTGCGTGAGGGTAAGAAGCGACAGATCCGCCGCATGTGCGAACTGGTCGGTCTCTCTGTCACAGGTCTGAAACGCATCCGTATCGGCAAAATTAAGCTGGGGCTGCTGCCCGCCGGGCAGTGGCGCTATCTGGGCGAGAACGAACAGTTCTGACAATAAAAAAGCCTGCATTAGCAGGCTTTTTTATCTATCCAGACTAACTGACTCCCCGCCCGTGCGGGGATGACATCTAGCCAATCATGCCGGCCGCGACGGTGTTGTTGGTCGCCTCGTCGATCACGATGAAACTGCCACTGGCACGGTTGCGTTTGTAAGCATCCACGACCAGCGGTTGTTGCACCTTCAACTTCACATGCACGATGTCGTTCATGTTCACCACCGGGTTCGCATGCTGTTCCAACGTATTCACGTCCACACGATAGTCAACGCTTGAAAACAGGCATTTGGCTGTGCGCGTGGTGTGCTTGACCAGATACTTGCGACTCTTGTCCAGCGGCGTCTCAGACAACCAGCACAGCATCGCCTCAAACTCCTTTGTTACCGTCGGCATCGAATCCGCCTTGACGAACATGTCGCCGCGCGAAATATCGATCTCGTCCGTTAACGTAATCGTAACGGATTGCGGCGCATAGGCGGTTTGCAAATTGCCATCCAGCGTGACAATTTCACGGACACGACTGGTACGGCCCGACGGCAATACGGTGATCTCATCGCCCACCGACACTGAACCGGCTTCAATGCGCCCCATGAAACCACGGAAGTCGTGATATTCATCGGTCTGCGGACGGCATACCCATTGCACCGGATAGCGGAAATCGCGGGTATTCACGTCATTGTCGATCTCGACGTTCTCAAGCAATTCCATCAACGTCGGCCCCTGATACCAGGCAAGATTCTCACCGCGATCGACCAGCATGTCGCCGACCAGCGCCGACAACGGCACACAGGTCACGTTGTGCAAACCCAACTGTGCAGCGAAGGCCAGATACTCGGTGCAGATCTCGTTGTAGCGGGCCTCTGAATATTCCACCATGTCCATCTTGTTGACCGCCAGCACGATGTGCGGGATACCGACCAGACTGGCCAGATAGGTGTGGCGGCGCGTCTGCACCAGCACGCCACGGCGCGCATCAATCAGGATCACCACCAGATTGGCTGTGGAAGCCGCAGTAACCATGTTGCGCGTGTACTGCTCATGACCGGGCGTATCGCCGATGATGAACTTGCGCTTCGGGGTAGCGAAATAACGGTAAGCCACGTCGATCGTGATACC
>JBBRBS010000056.1:0-12318 GCA_038205615.1 Burkholderiales bacterium
AGCGGTAGAGCAGGGCGCCAAGCTGATTTTTATCGCCAATCCGAACAACCCGACCGGGACCTTTTTGCCTGGCACGGCACTGTATGCATTTTTGCGCGCATTGCCAGGCGATATACTGGTGATGCTGGACGAGGCATATAACGAATATCTGCCTGAAGGCTGCGGCTACGATAGTGTGAGCTGGCTGAGTGAATTTCCTAATCTGTTGATTTCAAGGACTTTTTCAAAGGCTTACGGGCTGGCGTCGCTGCGTGTAGGCTATGCGTTGGGGCATCCGCAAGTGATCGATATGATCAATCGCGTGCGTCAGCCGTTTAACGTGAACAGTATGGCGCAGGCGGCTTCTGTGGCGGCCCTTGGTGATACTGAATTCGTGCAGCGTACCTATGAGTTAAACTTGCAGGGAATGAAGCAGTTGACGGACGGTTTGCGTGAAATGGAGCTGGATTACATTCCTTCCTTTGGCAATTTCGTCAGCTTCCATATCGTGAATGCTGCGCAGGTATATCAACGACTGCTGGAGCTGGGCGTCATCGTGCGCCCCATTAGCAATTACGGAATGCCGGACTATTTGCGTGTAAGCATCGGTCTGGAATCACAGAATCAGAAATTTTTATCTGCATTAAAACAGATACTTGGAGAAAAAGCATGATCATCATAATGGGCAGGGAAGTCACTGACGAACAAATCGGTACGGTGGTTCAGAGGCTTGAAACAGCGGGATTGAAGGCTAATATCTCGCGCGGTATTGAGCGTACAGTGATCGGTGCGATTGGCGATGAGCGTCAATTGAGCGAAGAAATGTTTACGCCATTGCCAGGCGTTGAGTCGGCGATGCACGTCACCAAACAATACAAGATCGTCTCCCGCGAATCGCATAAAGAAAATACGATTATCGATATCGGCGGTATTCAGTTGGGCGGCAACCAGATTCAAGTAATCGCAGGTCCGTGTTCAGTTGAAACACAAGAACAGATGGATTTGTCCGCCAAGTTTGTGCACGAATCGGGCTGCCGGTTGATGCGCGGCGGTGCGTTCAAGCCACGTACCAGTCCTTACGCGTTCCAGGGGCACGGTGCTGAAGGATTGGATATGTTCCGCAAAGCGGCTAGCCAATACAAATTGCCTATCGTTACCGAATTGATGGATGCGCGTCAATTGGATACCTTCATGGAATACGACGTGGATGTAATTCAAATCGGCACGCGTAACATGCAGAATTTCGATCTGCTCAAAGAAGTCGGTCGCATCAACAAGCCGGTTATCTTGAAGCGCGGTATGTCGGCGACCATTTCCGAATGGTTGATGGCGGCTGAATACATTGCAGCGGGCGGTAACCATAATATTATTTTCTGCGAACGCGGTATCCGTACCTTCGAGACCTACTACAGGAACGTGCTGGACGTGACCGCAATTCCAGTGCTGAAAAAAGAAACTCACTTGCCGGTTATCGTCGATCCATCACATGCGGGCGGCAAGGCATGGATGGTCGCCGCACTGTCGCAAGCTGCGATCGCCGCAGGTGCGGATGGTCTGCTGGTTGAGATGCATCCGAATCCTTGCGAAGCATGGTGTGATGCGGATCAGGCGCTGACGCCTGACGAGTTGAACAAGCTGATGGTGACGCTGGGTGCAATCGCAGGAGCGATCGGGCGCACGCTGTAATTAGCGGTTGTTGCGTTGAACACATTGTGTAAACAGGCTGTCTCATTGTTGCACTAACAGCAAGGTGGATTCTCGCAGATCTTGCCGAAAGGTATTATGTACTTAAGAAAATTATTGTTGGCGTGGCTGTTAGTCAGTATCGCTCCGATGGTATCAGCGATGTCCCTGGGTGAGGGGCAAATTCTGAGTCACGTCGGTGAGCCCTTGTCAGTTAATATTGCCTTGCTGGGCACCTACAACCGTGATGTCAGTTTCACTCAGGTGAGAAGTGCCGCATGTCGTTCATCCGTCATCGGGACGAGTAGTAATGGATGTGATTCACTGTACGAGGGGACGCTGACCTTTTCGATCAGGCAACGGACGGATGGTCAGTACTTTTTGCGTGTTATCGGCGGGAGAAGCGATGAGTTGTTTTATCGCATCCTGATCAAGGCTTCCTCCGTTGGCGGCGGAACCGTCTTCAAAACGTTCGAGTTTTTGCCAGAATTCAGGGCAAATCCGGATGCACAGTCGCAGGCCTTGAAAGAAGTGGATACCAGCATCGCGCCGCGCAGCGGCAAGTATGGCATGGTCGGCGGGAAAGTCATCGAAGTGCCGGATGATGAAATCCCAGCGCCTGCAAAACGCCCGGCTGTACAGCCTGCACACGTTAAAGTTAAACCTGCCGATCAGACACGGCAGCCGAGCAAGCCGGTTGATGTTTTGGAGAAAAAGCCCGCAGAGAACCGGTTGCATATTAAAAAGTCCGGTGAGTTTGCGGATGATATTCATGCGCTTCAGAAAGAAAATGGCGAAATCGAAGAGCAGATCGTACTGCTTGAAAGACATATTTCGCTGCTTAAAGAAGTCATTCGTCTGAAGGATCAGACCGGCGCCTCGTCTGTGGTAGCGCCACCCGTTGTGGCCCCCGTTGTGGCGGCACCTCGCGTGGCACCGCTGGCTGTACCTGTTCAGCCGCGACCCGCTGAAAATAATCTGCCTGGCATGTTGACCTGGATATTGCTGGCGCTGGTTCTGGTTATGGCAGTGATGCTCGCTTGGCTCTTCCTGAAAA
Organism: Burkholderiales bacterium; assembly: GCA_038205615.1. Lineage (GTDB taxonomy): Bacteria > Pseudomonadota > Gammaproteobacteria > Burkholderiales > Gallionellaceae > Gallionella. The sequence continues at coordinate 2,720 of JBBRBS010000056.1, forward strand.
TGAAGAAATTGAATCTGAATGAAAGCACAGCGCCATCCAGCCCGGCTGTTTTTTCACCCGCATCGCTCAATGAAATGAAGCCGCTTGATTTGACGGGTTCCTTTGTGAAGCCGAAGTGGTGAACACGCCTGTCTGTAAGACGCGACTCACGTCGGCCTGGACAGGCGAGAATTTTTTGCCTGTTGCAATTGGTAAATATGAAGTTAAATAAAGTCGTAATCTTCGGTGTCGGGCTGATCGGCGGATCTTTTTCGTTGGCGTTGCGCCGCGCGAATGCGGTTGCCGAGGTAGTGGGTTTCGGTCGCAGCGTGGCTACCCTTGAGCAGGCAAAACAGCTTGGCATTATTGACCGGATCGGCCAGGATGTATCCGTCGAAGTTAACGATGCAGACTTGGTGTTGCTGGCAACGCCGGTAGGTCAAATGGCGGAGCTGATGGCGCGCATCAACCCTCACCTGGGTCCGTGCACGCTGGTGACCGATGGCGGCAGCACCAAGGGGGATGTGGTGGCTGCGGCCTATGCCAATATGGTTGGCAAGATGGCGCAGTTCGTACCCGCGCATCCGATCGCGGGTGCCGAGAAAAGTGGCGCCGCTGCTGCAAACGCCGATTTATACATCGGAAAAAAGGTCGTGTTAACCCCGCTGCCGGAAAACTCGGCTGATTCCGTCGCGCTGGTGCGCAAAGCCTGGGAGTTATGTGGTGCGGTGGTCAGTGAGCTGACCGCAGAGCAGCATGATGAAGTGTTTGCGGCGGTAAGTCATCTGCCGCATTTACTGTCGTTTGCACTGGTGCATGATCTGGCTCGGCGGGATAATCGGGATCAGTTACTGTCTTTTGCCGCCAGCGGTTTTCGTGACTTTACCCGTATCGCTGCAAGCTCCCCTGAAATGTGGCGCGACATCTGTATTGCGAACCGCGCTGCGCTGCTGGGAGAGCTGGGCAGCTACATGCAGGAGCTTGAAGCTATCCATACTGCGCTGAGTGATGGTGATGCGGACAAACTGCAAGAGATTTTCAGCCTCGCGCGTGAAGTGCGCGGCAACTGGACACAGCAATAAACTCGTCATGTCCCCGGTGGAAGTGACGCAAACCTGAAAGTGCAACATGACTCACACTGAATATATCGATCTTCCTCCCTTGATGACTGCGCACGGCACGGTTGTGCTGCCTGGCTCCAAGAGTATTTCCAATCGCGTGTTGCTGCTGGCAGCGCTCTCTGAAGGCACGACCGAGGTGCGCGACCTGCTGCATTCCGATGATACCGACCGTATGCTCGATGGGCTGCGAGCGCTCGGTGTGGCAGTAGAGGCGCTGGGTAATAACGCCTATAACGTCACAGGGTGCGGCGGGAATTTTCCGAACAAGGAGGCCGTGTTGTTTCTGGGTAATGCCGGCACGGCGTATCGACCGCTGACCGCAGCGCTGGCCTTGTCCGGTGGCCAGTACGAGTTGTCGGGCGTGGCACGCATGCACGAGCGGCCGATCGGCGATCTGGTGGATGCCCTGCGCGCCCTGGGTGCGAATATCGATTACCTGGGTAACGAGGGTTTTCCGCCCTTGCAGATCACTCGTGCGACATTATCCGGTGCGGCAACGATCAGCGTGCGCGGCGATGTGTCCAGCCAGTTTTTGACTGCACTGTTAATGGCACTGCCACTTTTAAACCGCGCCGTGACAGTTGAAGTCGTCGGTGAGCTGATCTCAAAGCCCTACATTGAAATTACACTGGCGATGATGGCGCGCTTTGGTGTGAATGTGGATCGTTCTGCATGGTCATATTTCAAAGTGTGTGGTGGTAGTAGCTACAAAAGCCCAGGCACGGTTTATGTTGAGGGTGATGCCTCCTCCGCTTCCTATTTTCTGGCGGCAGGAGCGATAGGCGGCGGGCCGGTACGCGTGGAAGGCGTGGGCAAGGATAGTATCCAGGGTGACGTCAATTTCGTCACCGAGCTTGTTCATATGGGTGCCCGTATGGAATGGGGCGACAATTGGATTGAAGTAAGAGGGCCGGAATCCGGCAAGTTGCGCGCAATCAATCTGGACTGCAATCACATTCCCGATGCGGCGATGACGCTCGCTGTGACTGCGCTGTTTGCTGAGGGTACAACCACACTGACTAATATCGCCAGCTGGCGCGTCAAGGAGACCGACCGTATCGCGGCGATGGCAACCGAGTTGCGCAAGCTCGGCGCGACGGTTGAGGAGGGCGCTGATTTTATCCGCGTAACCCCACCAGCTACGAGCCACAAGCTGCAAGCTACAAGCTCAGGTATTGACACTTACGACGATCACCGGATGGCGATGTGTTTCTCGCTGGCGGCCTTCGGTGGCGCGGGCATCCGCATCAACGATCCAAAGTGCGTAGCCAAGACCTTTCCTGACTATTTTGTAGCGTTTTCAAGTGTCGTGCAGGCCGTGCCGGTGATTGCAATCGACGGGCCGTCCGCCTCCGGAAAAGGCACGGTGGCGCAGCGAGTCGCAACGCAGTTGGGCTTTCACTATCTCGACAGCGGCGCATTGTATCGACTGCTCGCGACGGCAGCACTACGAGACGGGTTCGCGCTTGATGACGAAAACGCACTGGTAGAATTGGCGTCGAGCATGGACATCGTTTTTAAAGGCGAGCAAATCTGGCTCGATGGCGGTCTGGTGGGTGATGAGCTGCGTTCGGAAGAGACGGGCGGTTTTGCCTCCAGAGTGGCGGCTTTGCCGCAGGTCAGAATTGCATTGCTGAACAAGCAGCATGCGTTCAGACGCAGCCCGGGGCTTGTGACAGACGGGCGCGATATGGGTTCGGTGGTGTTTCCGGACGCAAAACTCAAGATATTCCTGACCGCCAGTGCCGAGGCGCGTGCAGGCCGGCGCTATAAGCAGTTGAAAGAAAAAGGAATGGATGCTAGTATTACAGATCTTTTGCAGGATATCAGGACGCGCGACGAACGAGATACGCAGCGTAGCGCAGCTCCCCTGCAACAGTACCCGGATGCAAGTCTGCTCGATACCACGGCTCTTAACATCGAGCAGGCGGTAGAGTCAGTACTGACAGGCTACCGGGAAAAATGCTTGGCCCCATAGGACTCTCCGTTCTCTGGGTTTTTAACTAACCTTCTGTTTAAACAGAAAAATCTTTAGGTGTATTCGATGAACGCAACCGCAGACGCAGTACTAAATCCCGATAGTTTCGCCGCAATGTTTGAGGAAAGTTTGACGCGCAAAGAAATGCGCGCAGGCGAACTGATTACCGCACAAGTTGTGCGTATTGACCACAATGTTGTGGTTGTGAACGCAGGCCTTAAGTCGGAAAGCTGGATTCCTGTCGAGGAATTCCTGAACGACAAGGGCGAAATGGAAGTTGCTGCCGGTGACTTCGTCACTGTTGCAATCGAATCGCTGGAAAACGGCTATGGCGAAACAAAGCTGTCTCGCGAAAAAGCTAAGCGTCTGGCTGCATGGCACGATCTTGAGATCGCCATGGAAGAAGGCAAAATCGTTGAAGGTTTCGTCAGCGGTAAGGTTAAGGGCGGTTTGACTGCGATGGTTAACGGTATCCGTGCATTCCTGCCGGGTTCACTGGTTGACATCCGTCCGGTCAAGGACACAATACCGTACGAAAACAAGACCATGGAATTCAAGGTCATCAAGCTGGATCGTCGCCGTAACAACGTGGTTGTGTCCCGCCGCGCTGTGCTCGAAGCTACGATGGGCGCTGATCGTGAATCCGTGATGGAAAACCTGAAAGAAGGCGCGATCGTTAAGGGCGTCGTCAAGAACATCACAGACTACGGCGCGTTCGTTGATCTGGGTGGTATCGATGGTTTGCTGCATATCACCGACTTGGCATGGCGTCGTGTGAAGCATCCTTCGGAAGTGTTGACTGTTGGCGACGAAATCGAAGCCAAGATTCTCAAATTCGATCAGGAAAAGAATCGCGTTTCATTGGGTATCAAGCAAATGGGCGATGATCCTTGGACTGGCCTGGCACGTCGCTACCCACAAGGTACACGTCTGTTCGGTAAGGTCACTAACCTGACTGACTACGGTTCATTCGTTGAAATCGAACAAGGTATCGAAGGTCTGGTGCACGTATCCGAAATGGATTGGACTAACAAGAACGTTCATCCTTCAAAAGTTGTGCAAGTAGGCGACGAAGTTGAAGTGATGATCCTGGAAATCGACGAACAGCGTCGCCGTATTTCACTGGGTATGAAGCAGTGCCACTCCAATCCTTGGGATGATTTCGCGATCAACCACAAGAAGGGTGACAAAGTGCGCGGTCAGATCAAATCTATCACTGACTTCGGCGTGTTCATCGGCCTGGACGGCGATATCGACGGTCTGGTGCATTTGTCTGATCTGTCATGGAGTCAGCCTGGCGAAGAAATGGTACGCAACTTCAAGAAGGGCGATGAAGTTGAAGCGGTTGTTCTGGCGATTGATGTTGAGCGTGAGCGCATCTCGTTGGGCATCAAGCAAATGGAAGGTGATCCATTCGGCGGTTTTGCTGCTACCAATGAAAAGGGCGCAATCGTAGACGGCGTGGTTAAAACAGTTGATGCAAAGGGTGCTGTTGTTATGCTTCCTGGCGATGTTGAAGCCTACCTGAAAGCATCTGAAGTGTCGGTTGATCGTGTTGAAGATCTGCGCACTCACATGAAAGAAGGCGATACTGTCAAGGCGATGATCATCAGCGTAGACCGCAAGAATCGCGGTATCAGCTTGTCGGTCAAGGCTCTGAGCAAGGCGGAAGATTCTGCTGCCATGCAAAGACTGGCATCTGACAGTAGCGCCAATGCAGGTACAACCAATCTCGGCGCGTTGCTCAAAGCCAAGCTTAGCGGCAAGACTGAAGCGTAACGTCGGGGAGATTGCATGACTCGTTCTGATTTGATTGCCAGACTGGCTGAATTGCATCCGCAGTTGTTGGCTAAGGATGCAGAGCTGGCCGTAAAAGTGATTCTGGATGCCTTGTCTTCCACGCTGTCGCGTGGGGGGCGTGTCGAGATTCGCGGTTTCGGCAGCTTCGGCTTGAATTACCGTCCGCCACGTCAGGGGCGAAATCCCAAAACGGGCGACAAGGTCGGCGTGCCAGCAAAGTACGTGCCCCACTTTAAGGCAGGTAAGGATCTTAGAGAGCGGGTTGGTAACGACGTCGCCTGATAGTTAAGGCGGTTGTTAAAGAGGCGGTGATATTGAAAGATATCACCGCCTTTTTTATGCTATCTTTAAGCAGACTCTTTGAGGTAGACCAAATGCGTTATATAAGCTGGCTGTTTCAGATGTTTGTGTTCATCATCCTGCTCGGTTTTGCGCTTGAAAATAGTCAGCCGGTTACATTGCACTACTTCTTCGGTTATGAATGGCAGTCGACCCTGGTGATTGCGTTACTGTTGTTTTTTACCGTGGGGGCCGGCTTCGGGATACTTGCAACATCGGGCATCTGGTTTCGTCAGCGTCGAGAGCTTGCACGTCTGAAACGTGAAATCAGTGACATCAAGAAACTTGCCGGTAAGAGTGAATCAATTTAATTCGCTTTATACTGAAAGTGGAATCGCTCGCTTGGAATGCTTGTTGTTTCATTCGAATGCGGAGCACCGCAAAAATATGTGTGTTCTGTAAAGCCAGGACGATCCTATCGTCATTCGTATTAATTTTTGTGGCTGATTTTGATTTTCCGCGTCTCAGTGTGAGGCGGTTTGTGGATCTCAGCTTTGCCGGTTTAGCTTTAATCGAATCTTTGTGAGTGTTTAATGGAATTTGAACCGTGGATGTTGCTCGTTTTTCCGCTGTTTTTCGGCATGGGATGGTGGGCGGCTCGTCTTGACATTAAAGACTTGATATCCGAATCTACCGCGTTGCCGGAATCGTATTTTCAGGGGCTGAATTTTCTGCTCAATGAGCAACAGGATAAAGCCATCGAGGCCTTCATCGAAGTCGTCAAGATTGATCCGCATACCGTCGAGTTACACTTTGCGCTGGGCAGTCTGTTCCGCCGACGCGGTGAGGTGGATCGCGCTTTGCGCATGCATCATAACCTGGTCGACCGTGCTGATCTGGATGATGACAAGCGCCAGCAGGCCATTTTTGAGCTCGCGCAGGATTATCTGAAAGCCGGTATTCTGGATCGGGCCGAGCACCTGTTTGGCGAGCTGAAAAACACCTCGTATGCGAAGCCTGCCCTCGTGTTTTTACTTGAGCTGTTCCAGAAGGAGCACGACTGGCTAAAGGCAGTCGCAGTGGCCCAGCAGCTCTCCGCCGTGTCGGGACAATCCTATTGCAAACAGGCCGCCTTTTTTTATTGCGAATTGGCGTCTGACGAAATTACTGCAGGTAATCTGCAAGGCGCCCTGGGGCATTTGCAGCAGGCATTAAAGGATTGTCCGGCCAGCGTGCGCGCGACTATCATGCTGGGCGATATGGTCAGCGCCGAGGGGCGTGCGGATGAGGCAATCAGGCTGTGGCAGGGGATTGAGGCGCAAGATGCGCAATATTTGCCGTTGGTCGCGGAGCGTATTTTGAACGCATACAGCTCGCTTGACAGGGAAGCCGAGGGTATCCGGGTGTTGCGCGAATATCTGGTGAAATATCATTCGATCGATCTGCTCAATGTGGTGTTCGATGGGATGCTGAAATATGACAGTCCTGCATCGGCCTATCAATTGGTGCGCGACGAACTGGAGCGCAATCCGACGTTGCTGGGGCTGGATAAGTTGCTTGAGGCGCGCTTGCTGGATGTGCCGATGGACAGGCGTGCAGATATCGAACTTGTGAAAAATCTGGTGCATAAACGCACGCGTAATCTGGCGATGTATCACTGCAGCCATTGCGGCTTCAAGGCGCGAAAATTTTACTGGCATTGCCCGGCCTGTCAGGCCTGGGATAGTTATGCGCCGAGGCGCGATGAGGAAAGTGGTAAACCGTTATGAGCGATCCAAAAATTATTGTAGCCCTTGATTTTCCAGGCGCTGTGCCCGCACTCGCTTTGGCACACCGTTTGTCCCCCGAACTTTGCCGCCTCAAGGTGGGCAAGGAACTCTTTACGGCAACGGGGCCAGCTCTGCTGGAGCAGCTGATGAAGAGCGGTTTTGAAATATTTCTGGATCTGAAGTTTCACGATATACCCAATACCACGGCGCAAGCCTGCAAGGCGGCGGCCAGTCTCGGTGTCTGGATGATCAATGTCCATGCTCTGGGCGGACGGCGGATGATGGAAGCGGCGCAGCTTGCGGTATCCAGTTCGGCAAAACCGCCAAAACTGATCGCGGTCACGCTGCTGACCAGCATGAACCAGGAAGATATCAATGAGCTGGGCGTCAATGCGACGCCGGGTGAGATGGTGTTGCGTCTGGCGAAACTTGCCCAGGAATCGGGTCTTGACGGCGTGGTGTGTTCAGCCATGGAAACTGCGCTGTTGCGTAAACAATGCGGCAATAAGTTTTGTCTGGTGACGCCGGGTATACGTCCTCTTGACGCCAGTCTCGACGATCAATCCCGGGTGATGACACCGGCGGATGCACTCATATCGGGTTCCAGCTATCTGGTGATCGGCCGGCCGATCACCAAGTCGGTTGATCCGTTGCAGGCTTTGCTGGATATCAACAGCCAAATCAAAGGGCTGGCATGAACGGTTTACCTTTATTTGAAGGCGCCCGCGTATTGGTCGTAGGCGACGTGATGCTCGACCGTTACTGGTTCGGTGAGGTGCACCGCATCTCGCCAGAGGCGCCCGTTCCTGTTCTTAAGGTCGATCGTGTGGATGAGCGTCCGGGTGGGGCTGCCAACGTCGCGCGCAATATCGCAGCGCTGGGTGCACAAGCTACGCTGCTCTCGGTGGTGGGAGACGACGAAGCCGGCGCCTGTCTGGAAAAGCTGCTCAATGAACAAGCTAATCTGACTGCGCTGCTGCATCGTGACAGCAGTATTTCCACAATTATCAAGCTGCGTGCCGTCGCCCGGCATCAGCAGTTATTGCGTATTGATTTTGAAACGCCACCCAGTCACGAAGTGTTGCATGCGGCACTAGTGGATTATCGCGTTCAGTTGCCGCTGGCCGATGTGGTGATCCTCTCCGATTATGGCAAGGGCGGCTTGGCGCATATTGCACAAATGATTCAAATGGCAAGGGATGCCGGCAAGCCGGTACTGGTCGATCCTAAGGGAGATGACTACGCGCGATATAGCGGGGCTACGCTGCTGACGCCGAACCGCAGCGAATTTCGACAGGTAGCGGGCGGCTGGGAAAATGAGGCCGAGCTCAATGCGAAGGCACAGGTGTTGCGCACGGACTTGCAACTGGATGCGCTGCTGGTCACGCGTAGTGAAGACGGCATGAGCCTGTATCGCGAGGGTGACGTGCAGCATGAGCCGACTCACACCCGTGAAGTTTTCGATGTCAGCGGGGCTGGCGACACGGTGATCGCAACGCTGGCGGTGATGCTGGCGAGTGGAGCCGATCTGTCGCAGGCGATGCGCATCGCCAATCGTGCCGCAGGCATCGTGGTCGGCAAGCTGGGTACTGCCGTGGTGAGTCGCGAAGAAATTGTTAAGGACATGCTGTAAAGAGTGTGAGTGGTCTATAGTTAGCGGAGAGTGTTAGTGTTTCACTTTCCATCGAGGTGCATCGCAACGCGCCGCACCGTGCCACTTGCCACTTTGCTACCTTATCTATTAATACAAGTGAGGTAATTTATGTACTATATCGTAACGGGAGGCGCTGGTTTTAGTTTCGGCGTAATTCAGACATTACGCCTCACAGAAACCAGCAGGGAGAGATAATCATGTATTACATAGTGACAGGTGCTGCTGGTTTTAGTTTCGGCGCAATTCAGGCATTGTGCCTCACAGAAACCAGCGAGAAGGAGTAGGTCATGTACTATATCGTAACGGGAGCCGCTGGTTTTATCGGTTCAAATCTTGTAAAAGCGCTTAATCTTCGCGGTGAGCACAACATCATCGCGGTCGATAACCTCGCGCAAGCGGATAAGTTCAAAAATCTGGTTGATTGCGAAATCGCTGATTTTCTTGGTAAAGAAGAGTTCCGTAAAAAAATCCAGGAAGGGTTTTTTGATGGTCTGATCGCGGCGGTATTTCATCAGGGGGCCTGTTCAGACACGATGGAGACCGATGGCCGCTACATGATGGACAACAATTACCAGTACACGCTGGAGTTGCTCAACTATTGCCAGAGCGAAGAAGTGCCGTTCCTCTACGCTTCATCTGCATCCGTCTATGGCGGCGGCAGCGTTTTCAAGGAAAGCCGTGAGTTTGAGGCACCGCTGAACGTGTATGCCTATTCCAAATTTCTGTTCGACCAGATCATGCGTCGTCGCTGGCACAAACGCGGCGCGCAGGTCGTCGGTCTGCGCTATTTCAATGTGTATGGGCCGCGCGAACAGCACAAGGGGCGCATGGCTTCGGTCGCGTTTCACTTCTTCAATCAGTATCGCGCACAAGGGTGTGTGAAGCTGTTTGAAGGTTGCGACGGATACGGCAACGGCGGGCAGTTGCGCGATTTCGTCTCGATCGAGGATGTGGTCAAGGTCAATATGTATTTTCTGGATAACCCTGATAAATCAGGTATTTATAACTTGGGTACCGGT
>JBBRBS010000057.1:0-12306 GCA_038205615.1 Burkholderiales bacterium
GGGATGCGCACGGCATCCACAGGGCCGTCAAATTCAGAGATCGGGCGATCAAGCATGGACATGCAATCGTGACGCTCCAGATAGGTCGTGTCCGGCAGAATCAGGTCGGCAAACGCGGTCGTCTCGGACTGAAACGCGTCGCACACGACGATGAACGGAATCTTGTAGCCGCCATCCTCATTCTTGTCGACCAGCATGTCGCGCACTTGCGACGTGTTCATGCTCGAATTCCAGGCCATATTGGCCATGAACAGCAACAAAGTGTCGATCGGATACGGATCCCCGCGCCATGCGTTGGTGATCACGTTGTGCATCAGACCATGTGCTGAGAGCGGATGCTCCCAGGAGAAGGCCTTGTCAATCCGCACCGGCTGACCTGCCGCATCCACAAACAAATCATCCGGCGTTTCCGGCCAGCCCAGCGGCGCGCCGCCCAGCGGCGTGTTCGGCTGAACGCCTTCAGGCCCTTTAGGCGGACGCGCGTTGGGCGGAATTGCGCGCGGATACGGCGCCTTGTGACGGAAGCCACCGGGACGATCGATGGTGCCCAGCAGCGACATCAGAATCGCCAGCGAGCGTATCGTCTGAAAACCATTCGAGTGTGCCGCCAGGCCACGCATCGCGTGGAAGGCAACCGGATTGCCGGTCACCGTTTCATGCTCTTCGCCCCACCAGTCCGTCCACGGAATCGGCAACTCGATCTTCTGGTCGCGCGCAGTAATCCCCATCTCATGCGCAATGCGCCTGATGGTTTCAGCATCGATGCCGGTGATGTCTGCGGCCCACTCCGGGGTACAGTCAGCGACGCGTTCTTTCAATAACTGGAATGCGGGCTTCACCGGTGTGCCGTCCGGCATCATAAAACTGCCGTACAGAGTAGGATCAGCCCCCTTGGTATGATCGGGCACAGGCTGACCGGTCAATCGATCCCACCAGTAGAAGTTGTGCGGACGCAGCGGATTGACGACATCCCCTTCCGGGTTACGCACCATCATGCCGAATTCATTACTTGCCTCGTCCTGATTCACCAGTTGCCCGGAGTTGGTGTAGCGTGCCAGGAAATCGCGGTCGTACAGACCCAGCGCGATGATCTCTCGTATGATCGCCAGAATCAGCGCACCATCCGTACCTGGCTTGATCGGAATCCACTCATCCGCAATCGCCGCATAACCGCTGCGCACCGGATTGATCGCAACGAAGCGACCTCCATTGCGTTTGAAGTCACCCAAAGCGCTCTTCATCGGGTTGGAGTGATGATCTTCAGCCGGACCGATCATGTAGAAGACTTTGGCGCGTTCCAGATCCGGCCCGCCAAACTCCCAGAATGAGCCGCCGATCGTGTAGATCATGCCTGCTGCCATATTAACCGAGCAGAAACCGCCATGTGCCGCGTAATTGGGCGTACCAAACTGGCGCGCGAACAAACCTGTCAGCGCCTGCATCTGATCACGGCCGGTGAACAGCGCGAATTTTTTAGGGTCCGTTGCGCGCAGATGCGAGAGGCGTTTTTCCAGGATATCGAAAGTCTCTTCCCAGCTGATCTCCTCGAACTCGTTGGCGCCGCGCTCAGAGCCCGGCTTGCGCCGCAAAGGCTTGGTCAACCGTGCCGGAGAATATTGTTTCATGATGCCGGAGCCACCCTTGGCACAGATGACCCCCTTGTTCAGAGGATGATCGGGATTGCCCTCAATGTAGCGCACCTCACCATTGCGCAGATGAACACGAATGCCGCAGCGACAGGCGCACATGTAACAGGTGGTGGTACGCATCTCGGTGGACGCATCGGGCATGGGAGCAGCAATTGGATCGTGTATAGGCTGGGACATGTGTAAGGTTCTTTTCGCATCGCATAGTCAGAAAATTCATTACCAACACGCGATATTCTGCGAGTCCCTCTATTAGGCGCAATTGTGCAACAGCGTGTCTATAACCACATCGGGTGAGGACGGGTATAACCCTGATGGTGTAAAAAGCCATTTTAAAATTAGCTTGTTGATATTTAGACGAAATACACTTAACCTGTCACTTGTTTTTTCGGGTCATCCCTGCCAGATCAATGCGCAAAAAGACAATCCCCATTCGTTCAGACGTTGTTCCCAGTGCATTTTCATGGATACGCGATCCGGAATTTACGCCTCCCGGAAAGGGAGGCGGCGTTGAGGTTTGCCTGACGCACGAATTTTCCGCCCCGCGGATAGGCGAGCTCAAGACGTTGCTGGACATTTTTCTGACTAACACGATCAATACGATCGGCGCCGCTGCAGGCTTAGTGCGCCTGATTTCCCCTGATGGTCTCAGTTTGCCTATCATCAGCTCGGCAGGATTCTCCGGCGAACTGCAAGAAGAAACAGAAAGCTTTACCGGTTTGGATTGCGAAGCCAACGATATAGCGAACCTTGGTAAGACCATCCACACGTCAGACATCAGCACCTGCAACTGGCGACAAAGCTGCCAGCATGCCGATTGCAGCTTCCAGTCACTGATAACCACGCCGCTTGAATCGTCCAGCACACCTGACTCCCCTCTGGGAGTCCTGACACTGTTTTTTGACTCCCCGCAGGAAGTGGCTAGCCTGTCCATCAATAGCGTAGCGGCTTTTGCCGAAATGATGAGCGCAGCCGTTGAGCACTCATACGTAAATCGGGAAGCTCAACGTACGGATCGGCTTGCTGCACGGCTTGCCATTGCAAATGACATTCACGACTCGCTTGCGCAAACGCTGACTTATGCACGCATGCGCGTCAGCCTGCTGCTCGAAGCCGCACGCCAGGGCAATCAACTAATGTCAACCAGATATGCCGTCGATGTAGATGAGGCGCTGGAGATTGCACAAAAGAGCGCACGCGAACTGGTCACCAACTTTCGTTGCGAAATGAATCACGGCGGGCTGTCTGCTGCCTTGCATGACCTTACCGCTGAATTTAGCAAACGCAACAAAATCGTGCTCGAATACCACAACCGGCTGGTAGATCTTGACCTGCCGCTGGAACATGAAATCCAGACCTATTATGTCATCCATGAGGCGCTGAACAACATCGCCAGACATTCCGGCGCGACGCATGCGCGCCTGTTCGTCGATGCACACTTCGGCTACTACGTTATCACCGTTGAAGACAACGGGATTGGCGCGTCGACCTTCTCTCCGGTTGAGGGGCATTACGGCATGATGATCATGCGTGAACGGGCGCACAAGATTGGCGGCACCATCAAGGTTGAGAGTGCAGCCGGCCAAGGCACCCAAGTACAATTATTTTTCCCCGAACCATTGATGGACTGGAGAGCAACAAATGAGTGACAAGCTGAGAATCGTACTGGTTGATGACCAATGCCTGTGTCGCCGTGGCTTAAGTGAGCTGCTGGCCAATTGCTACGACTTCGATGTGCTTGGCGCCACCGACAACGTCAGCGAACTGCACAAATTGCTGGACTTAAAACCCGACCTGCTGATCGTTGATTTACGCATGAAACCGCTTGACGGCATCTCGCTGCTGAATCAGCTGCGCAAAGAAGGCTACCTCACAACCGCCATCATGCTCACGATGAGTGATTCTGAAGTTGACCTGAAAAATGCGATACGCGCCGGCGTGCGCGGCTATTTGCTCAAAGACATGGCACCCGATGACGTTGTTGATGCAATCCGGCGCGTCGCCGCAGGTGAACTGGTCGTAGCCCCCGCGATGACGGTCAAAATGATCGAAATGTTGCGCGATGAACAACCCGGACAGGAGACCAAGAACTCGCTCAAATTACTGACCGAGCGAGAGCGCGAAATTCTGCAATTGTTGTCGCGTGGAGAGAGCAATAAGGCGATCGCACTGACGCTGAAGATCAGCTATGACACGGTCAAGCAGCATGTGCGCCACATTCTGAACAAGCTCAATCTGTCGTCAAGGGTGAAGGCTGCCGTGTTGTTCACCAAGGAACAGGATACTCAGCATGACAACGAATCATCGCAAAACTGACCATTCGTAGAATCAGCAGCAATCCAGCATCATTCGAACAATTACAATGGATGAGAAAAATATGGCACATATCGTAATCATGGGAGCAGGTCTTGGCGGCATGCCCGCAGCCTACGAAATGCGCCACAAGCTGGACAAGAAGCACAAGGTCACAGTCATTTCCGACAGCGAAAATTTTTGTTTCGTTCCATCCAACCCCTGGGTAGGCGTCAAATGGCGCGAGCGCAAACAGGTTGAATTTCCGGTACGCACCTATCTTGAACGCAAAGGCATCAACTTCATCTCGACCGGCGTGCGCCGCGTCCATCCCGAAAAGAACCAGGTGGAACTCAATGACGGACTGACAGTCGATTACGATTATCTGGTCATCGCCACCGGCCCTAAACTGGCCTTTGACGAAATCGAAGGTCTGGGCCCGCACGAAGGACATACGCACTCTGTCTGCCATGTCGATCACGCGATGAAGTCACACGACGAATGGGAGCAGTTCTGCCATAACCCCGGCCCCATCGTGGTCGGCGCGGTGCAGGGCGCCTCCTGCTACGGTCCCGCATACGAATACGCCTTCATTATGGACACTGACTTGCGTCGCCGCAAATTGCGTAACAAGGTTCCGATGACGTTCGTTACCGCAGAACCTTACATCGGCCATCTGGGCTTAGGCGGCGTGGGCGACTCGAAGGGGATCCTGGAGTCGGGCATGCGGGAAAAGCACATCAAGTGGATCTGCAACGCCAAGGTAACCCGGGTTGAAGCTGGCCAAATGTTTGTCACCGAACACGACGACCTGGGTGTAGAAATTAAAAAGCATGAACTGCCGTTCAGCTACAGCATGATGCTGCCCGCATTCAAGGGCGTGGATGCCGTATTCGGCATCGATGGGCTAGTTCAGGCGCGAGGTTTCGTCATCGTGGACAAACACCAGCGCAATCTGAAGTTTAAAAACATCTTTGCCGTGGGCGTCTGCGTCGCAATTCCGCCTGTGGAACCGACTCCGGTACCCGTCGGCACCCCCAAAACCGGCTACATGATCGAATCGATGGTGACGGCCACCGTATACAACATCCATGCCGACCTGACCGGCGCTCCGGCAGACAAGGAAGCGACCTGGAACGCCATCTGCCTAGCCGACTTCGGCGACAACGGTGTCGCCTTCGTGGCAATACCGCAGATCCCGCCCCGTAACGTAAGCTGGTTCTCCGAAGGTAAGTGGGTGCATCTGGCCAAGATCGCTTTCGAAAAATACTTCATCCGCAAGATGAAGAAGGGCACGTCCGACCCGTTCTACGAGGGCAGCATCCTCAAGATTATGGGCATTGAAAAACTGAAGTAATCAACTCCAACACAAAAGGAGAAACACAATGCGACTCGATGACCGTAGTCTGGACACCCTCTTCCGCACCGCACGTACGCACAGCGTCTGGCAGGACAAACCCGTCAGCGACGATCTGCTGGTGCAGATTTACGACCTGATGAAATGGGCGCCCACCAGCGCGAACTCAAGCCCGGCGCGCATTATTTTCATCAAGAGTGCGGCTGCAAAAGAACGCCTGTTGCCCGCTATGATTCAAGGCAATATCGATAAGACGCGCACTGCCCCCGTCACGGCCATCATCGCTCAGGATCACGCATTTTACGATCAATTGCCCCGGCTGTTCCCGCATGCCGACGCGCGCGCATGGTTTGCCGGCAACCAACCCCTGATTGATACCACGGCATTCCGCAACGCCACGTTGCAAGGCGCATACCTGATGCTTGCCGCCCGTGCGCTGGGCCTCGATGCAGGACCAATGTCCGGTTTTGACAATGCCATTGTTGATCAGGAATTTTTCTCCGGCACCCACATCAAATCGAACTTTCTGATCAATCTGGGCTATGGCGATGCCACCGGATTATTCCCGCGCAGTCCGCGCCTGAGTTTCGACGAAGCCGCTCAAATTCTGTAACAGAATGATCGATTCAGCAAACCATTACCCCCTCTTCGGAGTAATTGACTATTACACTCAGGTATAGTCCAATAGCGCTACATTCTGTGAATCAAAAAGGTGAAGACTATGCAAATACCGAATCGTGATGGCGACGGATATCTCGTCGATATGAGTAACTGGACGCCGGAAATCGGCCGCGCTATGGCTCAGGCGGATGACTATGAGATCAATGACAAGAAGTGGGATCAGATCATGAAAGCGCGTGAGTACTATGAGCAGTTTGGCTCAGTGCCACCAATACGCAAATTCGCAAAACACATCGGTGAAGATCAGAAAGAGGTGTTCGAACTGTGGATGACCGGCCCGATGAAGCCGATCACCAAATATGGCGGCATGCCGAAACCGACCGGCTGCGTCTAAAAGCTACGCCTGCTGAGCGGAGTTATGCCGCTCAATCAGGCGGTCGATAAACTCGCGCAGGAAACCTTCCGTCTGCGCACTGTGGAAACGCGCCACTTCAACACCGCGACTGTAGGCCACCACGGTAGGAAAACCGCGCACCTTGTGCCGCCCGGCGATTCGCATGTTTTCATCCGCATCCACAATACCCAGTATGAACCTGCCGTCGTAGGCGGTAACCATCTTATGCAGCAACGGCGCCAACATCTTGCACGGTGCACACCAGTCGGCACTGATGTCGACCAGCACAGGAATTTCGTGCGAACGCGCTACCACCAGCTCATCAAAACTGTCTTCTTCAACGTTGCAGGAATAATTACTCATTGTTAACCTCGTATCAAATTGGAATTCATGTTATTTCGGTTTGCGCTGCTCAGGGCGTAGATGCGACATCAGCAATTCATCCGCGGCATCGGCATCTATTTCACCATCAGCATCCTCCAGCGGTAGTTCTGAATCATTCCAGCCCCGCACGCCGCTCCTGAGTGACACCACGTGCGTAAAACCCATCTGCTGCATCACGTCGGCGGCCAGCACGGAGCGGTAGCCAGAACGACAAATCAGCACAATCTCGCGCTCACGCCCGCCTGCCAGCTCCGCCACAGTCTCGTCATATTCCCATTCGCAGGATTGCTCCAACACGCCGCGCGGAACATTGATAGAACCGGGAATGCGCAGTGAACAGAACTCGCCTGGTTCGCGCACATCGAGCAGAATATATTTATGCCCGGCAGCCAACTGTTTGGCGAGATCCCACGGCTGCACTTCTTTAACGCGGGTCAGCGCATCTGCAACTAAATCGGTGTAGTGTTTCATGCAGCCTGACTCTTTCTGAAGTATCGTTTCAACCAGTCAACTCTGGCTGGTACGATGTTACAACTGCGTATCGCCATAAAGGCATTCCTCACGTACATGGTCAATCAAACCCGACGATGAAACGTTCCATGACTGTTAGCCTGATGAAACAACTAGCCATTCCACTAAGCAACCACAAGACGGTTGCCAAGTGGCTGGTTATCACCTCAATCCTCTGATGAAACCACTTGCCAATCGACTCAGCGGCAAAGCCGTCAAGTCGCGGGTTATCCCGCTTTCGGAGAGAGCACAGCAATGGGGCGTAACCCGAAAAACCTTCAATACACGAATTTCACGTTATATCGGATTGTCTTGATCGAAAAAATGATGTTCAAGATCGAACTGCTCAGCCAGGTTCGCACCCAGCGCACGGATGCCCAACCGCTCAGTCGCATGATGCCCTGCCGCGATAAAGGCAACGCCAGTCTCATTGGCAAGGTGATAATTCTGCTCGGATATTTCTCCGGTCACAAAAGCATCCACCCCCAGCGCAATCGCCGCCTCAAAATAACCTTGTGCACCCCCGCTGCACCACGCGATGCGGCGAATCAGTTTATCGCTCTTACCGATCACTTGCGGTGCGCGTTGCAACTTTTCAGCGACTTCTTGTGTAAATTGCGCCAGCGTTTGAGTTTGTTCAAGCACTCCGAAACACGCTATATTCTGCTCACCGAAGCGCCCCTGCTCTGCGAACCCCAGCAATTTTCCAAGTTGCGCATTATTGCCCAGTTCAGCGTGCGCATCGAGCGGCAAGTGATACGCCAGCAGACTCACGTCATTTTTTAACAGTTGTGCGATGCGCAACTTCTTGATACCGACGATGCATGGATCCTCATTGCGCCAGAAATAGCCGTGATGGACCAGAATGGCGTCAGCCCCCCATGCAATCGCCTCATCCAGCACTTGTTTCGATGCCGTGACCGCCGTTGCGATGCGCAGCACCTCAGCACGACCTTCCACCTGTACGCCGTTCGGGCAGTAGTCCTTGAATTGACCGGTTTGCAGCAGGGATACGTTATAATCGCGAAGTTCAAGGAGTTTCATGATTTTTCCAATGATAAATACAACAACTGAACCATCTTACCATGCGTAAACACTGGCTGTTATTCACACAAACGGTAACTATTGCACTCGCACTGCTGTTTATCATTCATACGCTCAAGCCCGAGCTGCTGCCCAATGCGGCGCGCAACGGCGTGGTCACGCTGTATGAAAGTGCCGCGCCAGCAAGCGACGCCGCATTGCCCGCAACAAGTTTGAGCGTAGCGGCCAAGAAGGCCATGCCATCGGTGGTAAATATTTACACCAGTACCATCATCAAGTCCCCGGTCAATCCCTTCCTCGACGATCCGCGCTTTCGCTTCTTCTTCGGCGACCAGGAAAACACCCCGCAACAAAGCTCCAGTCTGGGTTCAGGCGTGATCGTAAGCCAGGACGGATTCATCCTGACCAACCACCACGTCGTGGAAGCCGCCGACCAGATCGAAGTCGCGCTGGCCGATGGCCGCAAAGCCCGCGCCCATGTGATCGGCTCTGACCCCGAAACTGATCTAGCCGTGATCAAAATCGAGCTGACAGGCGCCCTGCCGGCCATCACATTCGGTCATCCTGAAAACGCTCATGTCGGCGACATGGTTCTGGCCATCGGCAATCCATTCGGTGTCGGACAAACCGTCACGATGGGCATCATCAGCGCGCTCAAACGCGATCATCTGGGACTTAACACCTTCGAGAGTTTCATTCAGACTGATGCGGCCATCAACCCCGGCAATTCGGGCGGTGCACTGGTGGATGTGAACGGCAATCTGATCGGCGTCAACAGCGCCATCTATTCGCCCAATGGCGGCTCGCTGGGAATAGGTTTTGCAATACCTGCGACCACCGCAAAAAAGACCATGGAACAAATCATCCTGCATGGTTCTGTGACTCGTGGCTGGATCGGAGCCGGCATACAGGAACTCACACCCGACCTGGTAGAGTCATTCAAACTAAAAGAGGCACACGGCGTGTTGATCACCGGTATCGTCCGCAACAGCCCGGCTGAAAAGGCTGGCATTAAGACCGGTGACATTCTGGTCTCGATCGACAGCACGGCGATCGACAACTGGAGCGCCATGCTGGAAACCGTTGCCAATCTGCCTCCGGGCAAGGATGTATCCATCAAACTGCTGCGAAGTGGCGGCGATATTTCCTTACCGGTCAGGATCGGAAAACGCCCGAAACCCAGGGACCAATAAACTAGGCAGCCCACGCTACGGGAGGATTTTATCAGCCAGCTGGTTTCCTGCTTTGCGAACAGCCGCTTCGCAATTTGCCTGCTAACCCCGTTTCGCGGACACTGTTTTAGCTTGGCACGACGGAATTGACGATGCGTATTTCGCGCTGGGGAAACGGGATTTCAATTCCTGCGCGCTGAAATTCCCGCCAGATGGCCAGGTTGATATCAGAGCGCAGGGCCACCTGAGACACTTCAGGATCATCAATCCAGGCAGACAACTCCAGCAAAATACCGTTGTCGGCAAATTCGAGCAGATTAACCGCAGGTGCAGGCTCGCTGAGCACGCGGCTTTGTGCATTCGCGGCGCTGATCATGACCTGCATCGCCGTTTCCAGCGGGCTGCTGTAGGCGACCTGCAGCGAAATCTTGATGCGAACCTTGCGGTCAGAATAAGAGTGATTGACCAGTGTCTGAGTAATCGCCGTTTCATTCGGTATCAGTGCCTCGGCACCGTCCAGCACGCTTAGCACCATATATCGACCGGTCAAGCGACTGACCGTGCCATAGCGATCATCCAGGGTAATCACATCGCCCAGACGGATGGATTTATCCAGCAAAATAATGAAGCCGCAAATATAATTGCTGGCGATGCGCTGCAAGCCGAAACCCAAACCGACACCCAATGCACCACCGAATACAGAAAGCACACGGATATCGATACCAACCAATGACAGCGCGACCAGGATCGAGATCACCAGCAGCGCGCCGCGCAACACCTTGTTCAGCAACACGCGCGAACTGGTATCCATCTCCTCCATGCCCATGATGCGAACTTCGAGAAACCGTCCCAGCCAAAGTGCGCTCAGCACGGTCGCGGCAATCGAAATCAGACCTTGCAGGATCATCAGCAGCGATACCGGTTGATGCCCCAGATTGAAACTCAGTTCCTGCATGGCTGACAGCACCGCATCGAGCAAGCCTGTAACATGAAGTGCGACTATGATCCACGCGAGGCCTGCGATGCTCAACTCCCAGGATTTGAGCTTGGTCGAACCGGGAAACACCTTGTGCAATACATAAACCAGCAGCCGGATGAACACCAGCGAAAGCAACAGAGGGATCGCCAGCTTGAGCAGATTGACGGGCAGCCCAAAATAGTTGAATACGATGCGCGCGAGCAACACGCCTAGCAATGTAAAAACGGGGAAAGCGATGCGTTTAGCGCCTTTGATTGCGACGTGCTGAGGCGCATGCGTGGCAGTCAGTTTTTTCTGGATCAGGCTGTCAATCCACCATCCCAGCAGCATGACCAGCGCAATGATACCGAACTGCCAGATAAGACTGGAGGGCTGGGCATGAACGATCAGTTCGACCAGCAGATTGGATGGTTCGGAGGTATTTTGCATAGCCTAGAAACGGCTGGCTTGCTGCGCCGGCTTTTCAACAGGCTTAGTCCAGCTTGCCACGACAATACCCGCTTCGTACAGCAGCCATATTGGCATCGCCAGC
Source organism: Burkholderiales bacterium (assembly GCA_038205615.1). Classification (GTDB taxonomy): domain Bacteria; phylum Pseudomonadota; class Gammaproteobacteria; order Burkholderiales; family Gallionellaceae; genus Gallionella. The sequence continues at coordinate 10,932 of JBBRBS010000057.1, forward strand.
ATGAACTGCGAGACTACATCCGGCGGCGTGAAAATCGCGCCAACCACGAAAGCGCCAACCACGACATAAGGACGGATTTCGCGCAGTTTTGCGATGCTCACGAAATTCATCCGCACCAGCAGAATCACCGCAACCGGTACCTGAAAGGTGACGCCAAAGGCCATGAACATCGACAGCACGAAGCTCAGGTATTTGTCGATGTCGGTCATCACCGCGACGCCAATCGGTGCCGAGGCCGTGATAAAACCGAACACCACCGGAAACACGGCAAAGTACGCGAATGCCATGCCACAGAAGAACAGCACCGTGCTCGCAAAAATCAGCGGTACGACCATCTTCTTCTCGTGCGCATACAAACCAGGGGCGACGAAACGCCAGACTTGATAAAGGATATACGGCAGGGAAATCAGAAATGCCGCCATCAGTGCCACTTTTAACGGCACAAAAAACGGCGTGGTAACATCGGTTGCGATCATCTGCCCGCCCTTGGGCAATTTGGCCAGCAGGGGTTGTGCCAGCAGCGCATAAAGATCCGATGCCCATGGAAACAGACAGATGAACACCAGCAGTAAAGCCACTGCTGAATGCATCAGACGGGTACGCAATTCAATCAGGTGTGCGATGAAACTCTCGCTGGTACTCATCAGGACTTGGGCAACTCCGTAGTTGATTGCAACGGCACTGAAGGCTGAGGGGTGGGACTAGCAACAGCGCGATTGAGTTGTTGCACCTGCTCATCAACCGCGACACCCGCCTGCTGCACCGACTGTTGCAAGGCAGTGGCTTCCGCCTGGATTTTCAGCTGCAACTGGCGGTAATCATCCATCGCCATGTCGCGGGTGATATCGGCTTTAACGCCATTCACATAGCGCTGTGCACGTCCATAAAGATGGCCTAAGGTACGCGCGACTTTCGGCAGTCGTTCCGGACCGATGACAACCAGCGCCACCACCATCACCACCATCAGTTCGGCCAGGCTAAAGTCAAACATTGTCGCCCTTCAGCATGCGATGTTCACGTTAAATATTGCTGTGCGTCTTGTTTTTGACTTCGCCTTCGATGGTTTGTCCATCTTCCCTGATCTGCTTGGCGGGTTCCTCAGCCGGCGTGCCCATGCCTTCCTTGAAACCCTTCACGGCGCCGCCCAGATCGCTGCCGATATTACGCAACTTCTTGGTGCCGAACACCAGCATCACCACGACCAACACAATCAACCAATGCCAAAGACTCATCGAACCCATGATTTACCCCTTAAATTAACTACGACGAACCATAGGCGGAATATTGCCGCCACCTATGACGTGTATATGCAAATGAAATACTTCCTGGCCACCGCCCCGACCGGTATTGATCACTGTACGAAACCCCTCATTGA
>JBBRBS010000058.1:0-12103 GCA_038205615.1 Burkholderiales bacterium
GCCTGTTCCGCAGAGGCTGATGCGATTTCCTGCACCAGGTCCGAGGTCTTGTTGATCGAAGGCACCATCGCCTCGAGCAATTTGCCGGCTTTTTCAGCCATGCTCACACTGCTGCCGGCCAGCTCGCCGATTTCCTGAGCCGCCACCTGACTGCGTTCCGCCAGCTTGCGCACTTCAGCCGCCACGACAGCAAAACCCTTTCCGTGTTCACCGGCGCGCGCAGCCTCAATCGCTGCGTTCAACGCCAGCAAGTTGGTCTGGTAGGCGATGTCGTCGACGATACCGATCTTGCCGGCAATTTTCTTCATCGCCTCGACCGTGCTGTTCACCGCAGCGCCGCCTTCAGTGGCCTCACGCGCAGCCTTGCCGGCCATGCCGTCGGTGACTTTGGCGTTCTCGGTATTCTGGTCGATCGAAGCGGTCATCTGTTCAATGGACGCCGTAGTTTCTTCCACGCTGGCGGCCTGCTCGCTCGATGCTTGAGACAAGGATTGCGCCGTCGCGCTGATTTCTTCCGACGCACTGGAGATTGAATCGGCGTTGGCGCGCACCGCGGTGATGATCTCGGTCAGTTTGGCAACCATGTTCCCCATCGAGGTCAGCAGCTGCCCCGTCTCATCGGTGGAATGTGCTTCAATCTTGACGTTCAGGTTACCCTCGGAGAGCTGGTTAGCCACATCCACGGCTTCGCCGAGCGGCTGTGTGATGCTGCGTGTGACCCAGAAGGCGAAGCCTACTGCGATCAGGATCGCGCTGATCGACAGGATCAGGATCAGGCGTTGCGCCCCTTCCACGGCTGCATTCGCGTCATCGCCGGTTTTTTTCATCAGCTCCGACTGGAATGCGATCAGCTCATTGACCGACTTGATGTAATCGCCCTGCGTCTTGCGCATTTTGACGACCATCAACTCGATAGCTTCTTCACGCTTGCCGGCCTTTTGCAGATCGAGGAATTTGTCCTGATCTGCGACAAAAGTCTTGCGCGCATCCGTGGCATTAGCGAGGACTTTTTTGCCATCCGCCGACTGAATCACTTTATCCAACTTGTCGAACTTCTCAACTATGATCTTGCGGGCATCCTGAACACGGTCGAGTTCCTTCTGCATCTCTTCCGGCTTGACCAGCAGCGAATTGCGCAAGGCGCGTGCAATCACATTGATCTGATCGACGACATCGTTCGCCAGCACCGTCTTGGGAAATTTGTCGTTGAGAACATCGCCGATATCGCTGTTGATCTGCATCAGACGCAGATAAGCGACCACCGAGATTGTCGCCAGCAGCAACACCATAAGACCAAAACCAATTCCCAGCCTGACACCGATACGCAAATTTTTAAACATCACACACCCCTTAAATATTAAGATATTACGTTGATTTATTGCGATTTTTCTAGATTCTGTTCTGCTGTGCGGTGGTCAATGCCACCAGCGACTGTACATCCAGGATCAGTGCCACGTCCCCCGAACCCAAGATAGTGGAGCCGCCGATTCCTTTGATATGCTTGAAAATTGTGCCCAGCGGTTTAATAACGGTCTGAAATTCACCCATCAGCTCATCCACTACCAGGCCGATCTTCTGTCCTGCGTGTTGAACCACGACGATGTTCTCCCGCTTGCCGCCATGATCATTAATCTCGAACTGCTCGCGCAGCCTAACGAAAGGCAATACTTCTCCGCGCAGATTGATGTACTGGCGGGTGAGCGTGTCAGCGCGATCTTTTTCAGAGAGTTCGATGCATTCCACCACGGTGCCCAGCGGAATGACATAAGAAGCTTTGCCCACACCGACCAGAAAACCGTCAATGATGGCCAGCGTCAGCGGCAGGCGGATGCGGAAAGTCGAACCCTGGCCTTCACGGCTTTCAACTTCGACACTACCGCGCAGTGCGGTAATGTTGCGCTTCACCACATCCAGTCCCACGCCGCGACCCGAGATATTGGTGATCTTGTCTGCCGTAGAAAATCCCGGTTCAAATATCAGTCCGAAAATTTCGCTGTCGGACAACACCTGATTAGGCCCGACCAGTTCGCGTTCGCGCGCCTTGGTGAGGATTTTTTCGCGGTTCATCCCGGCGCCATCGTCGATGATCTCGATCGCGATGCCGCCTGACTCGTGATAGGCGTTAAGCCGCAACGTGCCGCGAGCCGGTTTGCCTTTTGCTGTGCGCACGTCGGGCGATTCGATGCCGTGATCGAGCGCGTTGCGCACCAGATGCATCAGCGGGTCACCCAGCTTTTCGACGACCGATTTATCCAGCTCGGCCTCGCTGCCGCTGATCAACAGCTCGATGTCCTTGCCCAGTTCGCGACTGGTGTCGCGCACCACGCGCTGGAAGCGGGTAAAAGTCTCGCCGATCTGTACCATGCGCAGCTGCAACGCGCTGTCGCGGATCTGTTCAACCAGCATCGAGATGACTGAGGTTGATTCAACCAGCGCCGTCTCGCCGCTTTTGCGCGCCTGCATGTTAGCCCCCGCGCTGGCGATGACCATTTCACCCACCAGATCGATCAGTTGATCCAGTTTGGAGGCCTGCACACGGATCAGCTGGGACTCGACTGTTTTCTTTTCGGCAACCTTGTTTTGCTTGACCGCAGCGGCTTCCACGACTTCTGCAGTAACCACCCCCTGATTGACCAGCACGTCACCGATCTTGGGTTGAGCGGACAGCTCATCGACACGATCGGATTGGGTGTTCAACGCCAAATCCAGCTCATTCTGCGTCAACGCGCCACACAGAATCAGGATTTCGCCCAGACGCATCGTGTCCTCGGGCAACGTCTCAATCGTGCTGATAAAATCGGCCAGCTTGCTGTGCGGCGGCCAGATATGCACCACGCAGTCATCGCTGACAAAGGAGAACACGTTTTCAATCTGCGCTTTATCCGCCCCGGATTGATAGGAAATCTCGAAACCCAGATAGCAGGATTCCGCATCCATTTCCGCCGCTTCAGGCATCGCGTCGGGCAGCGTCGTCATGTGGACGATCTGCCCCAGCTCCATCAGGTAGCGCAGGAAGGAGGACGGATCCATCCCTTTGCGCAGCACGTCAGGGCCGAAGCGCAGCGAAATATGCCAGTTGTCCGTCTCCATTTCGCCGCCGCCGCTGGCCTGCACGTTCGCCACTGCGAGCACGACTTCATGACCCGCAGCCAGCTTGCCCAGATAGTGCTGCAGCTTCTCGCGCAGCCCAGCACTGGTCAGGTTGACGTCATCACCCGGTTCGCAGTTGTTTTCCACACAAGTCAGCAGTGCGCCCAGCTGGTCGGCGCTGGCAAGTAACACTTCAATCAATTCGCGTTCAGCCGTGATCACGCCGGCGCGCATTTCATCCAGCACGTTTTCCAGCACATGGGTAAATTCAACGATGAATTTACACTCGATGACGCCAGCACCGCCCTTGATGGTGTGGGCCGCACGAAAGATCGCATTGATCGTTTCCGGATCACTGCCGTTCTCCTCCATTTGCAGCAGATTGTCTTCCATCATCTGCAGCAGTTCGCGGCCTTCGACCACAAAAGCCTGTTGAATCTCGTCCATGCTTCCCCCTGTGCTGCGTTTTAATTTCTTATCGGCAAAACATCAGACCGCATTAAAACAAATTATTGTTAAAATACAGTCGCTTGCAATGCAATTCCAGCTGATTGTCAGCGACGGCTGCCGGCGGCATGCTCGCCTGCGGTAATCACCATCGGATCACCGAAATAGCTGGCCATATTGTATAAATCGAGCAGTTCGGTCACCGCCTTGCTGTGCGCGGTCAGCCGTACGGACTTGTTGGCTTTGATCGCTTCGCGCTTGGTTAGCAGCAGCACCTGAAAACCTGCCGTATCCATCTCGGCCACTTGCGACAGATCGAGATCCAGCTCCTCGCAATTAGCCAGCGCGTCCAGCAGCATTTGTTTCTGCACCGCCGCGTTGTAGATGGTCATATCTTCGTTGACGGTGATGGTGCTGTGCGCCTGATCAGACTTTGCCATGTGTAGCCTCCATTTTGACTTTTAGCATTACCGAATTGTATACAGCGCGTTAAAACAGCTCGATTTTCTGCTGCGGGGCTGCTGCACCGCCGGTATTACCACCCATCGCAGCGGCGTGAATGTCGCGCTGATGATCCATCACATACCCCTGATAAATCTGTTCAAAGTGATCTTTCAACGATGCAGCGTTTGAGTAATCCTTGTTACGCATCATTTCGACCATTTGCACGACGTGCGTGTCGAGACGAGTCAACGCCCCCTGCACCTGCTCGATCTGCTGACGGGTGACATCCTGAAACTGGATATTTGCCAACACCTCCATGAACATGGAAGATAAAGTTTGGCTGGTATTGGCAAGACGAGCCAGCATCTCCTCATCGCGGGCCATCAGACGGTGATAATTGCTGCTCATGTTGTCCAGATGTGAAGAAAAACTCTCCAGCACCTTTTTTTCCTGCTCCGTGCTGGCATGCTCAAGCTTGTTCTTGAACTGCTCCTCGATGGTTTTGGCCACATCGCCGATTCCTTGCTGAATCTTCGATACGGCAATATCAGTTTCACCAGACAGTTTGCGCACTTCATCGGCCACCACGGCGAATCCACGCCCCACTTCGCCGGCACGTGCAGCTTCAATCGCGGCGTTGAGCGCCAACAGATTGGTTTGCGAGGAGATTCCCTTGATCATGTCGACCAGCGCGGACATCGATCTTGCCTGACGTACCACGATACTGATGCTTTGCCGGTCGGCCTCAAATTCAACAAAACGGTTTTGAATATACTGATTGAGATTTTCGATCAGCTCCACGTTTGAACTGACGGTTTGTTCACCCGATTGGATCATCTCCTCCGCTTCCTTCGCACCACTGGTGACGGTCGACACCAGTTCGTCTATCACGCCGTCGATGGCCTGCAGGCGTTCCACAATATTGAACGCGGAGCGCTCCGTATCAACGGTGATGGCATGCAGTTGTTCATTGAGCAATCGGGTTAAGCTGGGTAGATGATCAAGGTCGCCGGCAGCACTGTCGATGATCTCATCATAACTGGCGACGGTCTGTTCAAGCTCATGCTGTGTGGCGCGCATCCCCAGCAATCTGTCATGAAAGATCGCCAACGACACCATGTTATTGACTGCGAAACTGCCGAGCACGATGATCAGCGTGCCAACCGCGTCAGTGACCTGATCAGATAGCCCCGTCACCTCGTGCAACAATTCGTGAAAGGGCACATGCAGCAGGTACACCCCGACTGCACACGTTACGGCCGTTAACAGCGCGACGACAAACTGACGTTTTTTGATTTGACGCGAATTTAATTGCATTTGGCCTCCCTCGCTGATGGCAGTTTACTTGACCACAAGCTTGATCGTGCCTATCAACTGCTCTGCATTTACCGGCTTGACCAACCAGCCGGATGCACCGGCCGCCTTGGCTTCGTCGCGCTTGGACTGCTGAGACTCGGTGGTCAGAAACAGAATCGGCATAAAGCGGTGATTGGGCAACTTGCGCACTTCCCTGATGAACTCGATGCCGTTCATTCCGGGCATATTCAGATCGGTAATTAACAGATCAGGCTTCAAGCCGGCTTTGAGCTTGGTCATTCCCTCTTCCGCACTGGCGGCTTTTTCGGTGGCGTAGCCGGCTTTAGACAGGATCGCGCTCATGCTGAGCAAGATGGTGACGGAGTCGTCGACGAGGAAAATGGTTTTCATGTTTCAGCCTTGTTGGAAATATTAGCGTATAGGCTTGGAAGTATATAGGAAATTCAACAGGCAATAGCTGGCAATTTGCGCAAACGGAGGTTCAGCGATGAGGAGCGGGCAAAGCGGAGGGCGCCAATAAAACAACGCGTACAGCAATTTTTATTTGGAAGATAATGGTGCCCAGAACCGGAATCGAACCGGTACGGAGATCGCTCCCCGACGGATTTTAAGTCCGTTGTGTCTACCAATTTCACCACCCGGGCAGGTGTTTGGAGGTGCGTCCCAGAGTCGAACTGGGCTAACTGGATTTGCAATCCAGGGCATAACCGATTTGCTAACGCACCGTATAGCTTAAGAACGAAAGGAAAGCGTGATGCTTTCCCTTGAATATGGAGCGGGAGAAGAGGCTCGAACTCTCGACCTATACCTTGGCAAGGTATCGCTCTACCAACTGAGCTACTCCCGCATTGGAGCATCGCGTACAACTACTATTCAAAACTGGAGCGGGAGAAGAGGCTCGAACTCTCGACCTATACCTTGGCAAGGTATCGCTCTACCAACTGAGCTACTCCCGCATTTGCCATACTAAAAAACGTGCCAAAACCACTTTACATATCTCTGGAGCGGGAGAAGAGGCTCGAACTCTCGACCTATACCTTGGCAAGGTATCGCTCTACCAACTGAGCTACTCCCGCTTTGAGAGGCGCGAATTATAGGGGTTGCAGAATTTCTGTCAACTTTTTTCGTACAAATCTTTACAAATTAAACAGGCGCGCAAAGTTTTCACTGGTTTTCAATCCGACTTCTTCCACACTGATACCGCGCAACAGCGCGATTTCTTCGGCTACATGCTTCACATACGCCGGCTGATTGAGCTTGCCCCGAAATGGCACAGGCGCCAGATAAGGAGAATCGGTTTCAATCAGCATGCGATCCAATGGCACCCGCCTTGCGACTTCCTTGATCTGCAGTGCGTTCTTGAATGTCACGATACCGGAAAAGGACAGGTAAAAACCCATATCGAGCGCAGCTTGGGCAACCTCCCAGTTTTCCGTGAAGCAGTGCATCACGCCGCCTGCATCAACCGCACCTTCCTCCGCCATCAGACGCAACGTGTCATCAGCGGCGCTTCGGGTGTGAATGATCAGCGGCTTGCCGCACGCCTTAGACGCATTGATATGATTGCGAAAACGATCGCGCTGCCATTCAAGATCGCCGGTCAACCGATAGTAATCCAGGCCCGTCTCGCCTATCGCGATGACTTTAGGGTGCTGCGCCAACTCGACCAGGCGCGCAACACTCGGCTCTTCAACCGCTTCGTAATCAGGATGCACGCCGACCGATGCATAAATATTGTGGTGCTGCTCAGCCATTGCCAGCACTTGCGGAAAATCGGCCAGATTGACCGAGACGCAAAGGGCGCGCTGCACATCGTTCTGCTGCATTTTAGCCAGCACGTCAGTAATGTTTTCCGCCAGCTCGTGGAAGTTGATGTGACAGTGGGAATCGATGAATGACATAAGGTGACGGGGTTATTTGGTTGTGAGCTGACAGTAGGTAAACAGCAGCGATTCAAAAAAAAGTTTCGGATTGAGCGTATGTTGCGCTTCACGCTTGGCCGTTTGCAGATAGCTTTGTAGACGCGCCAGATTCAACGGATCAAGTGACTCGACCAGTTGCCCGATTGCCGCCTGTTCGGCGGGATGATAACGCACCGACCCTGCCGACTTTTGCGCGATCAGGTCATAGCACCATTGCTGCAACCACTGCACCACCTGCACCTGTTCGGTCTTCTGCAAGGACTCGCTCAGCGCAAACACATCCAGCGTTGCGGGTTGCCGCACCGCGCGCAACAATTTCTCCCGCGCATCGGAACCGTTTTGTGCTGCGCCCAGCAATGCCTGCAACGGCGAGAATCCGGCAAACGCCAGGGCTTCAGTGGGATTTTTCACCCCTTGCCCCGCCAGCCAGCGCACAGCCGTCGCCGCATCGGGCGAGCCCGGAGTAAAAGTCAGACAACGGCTTAACAGTGTAGGCAGCAACGACTGCGGCTTGTGCGTCACCAGAATAAACAACAAACCCGGTGGTGGCTCTTCGAGGTTTTTCAGCAACGCATTCGCAGCGTTTACATTCATCGCTTCCGCTGGATGAATGACAACCACCCGCCGGCCGCCCTGATGCGCGGTCATACCCATGAAATCAGACAAATTCCGTATCTGATCCACTGAAATCTGCCGGCTAGGTTTCTTGCCGGCCTCAATTTCTTCGGTCTCAGATTCAGGTTGCAGTAAACGAAAGTCAGGGTGTGATCCCTGTTCCAGCCAGTGACAGGCAGGACACACGCCGCAGGCTAAACCACTGTCCTGCGGATGCTGACACAACAAGGCATGAGCGAAGTTCAGTGCAAGATCGAGCTTGCCGATCCCCTTCTGTCCGCCGAACAACAGCCCTTGCGAAGCGCGCTCACGCAAGCTTTGCAAGCGCGCCCAGTCGTCATCCTGCCAGGGATAGAGTTCGCTCATCAAATTACCTCGATGATGGCGGCCAGCTGCAGCTGAACTGCCGCGAGTGTCTTTGCAGCATCGATCACCGCGTAACGCGCCGGATTTTCTGTCACGCGCCGGTGGTATCCGGCACGCACACGCTCGAAGAACTCCCCCTGTTCCTGCTCGAAACGATCCAGAGATACATTGTTCGCCAGGCGCGCTCTCGCCACCTCGATCGGCACATCGAAGAACAGCGTCAGATCCGGCTGCAAAGACACCCAACTCTCCAGTTGCCTGAGCTTATCCCAGTCCATGCCGCGACCTGCGCCTTGATAGGCGAAGCTGGCATCGGAAAAACGATCCGAAATCACCCACTTGCCTGCATGTAAGGCCGGCTGAATGACTTGTTCGACATGCTCAAGACGGGCTGCGAACATCAGCATTGCCTCAGCTCCTATGCTCATCGTCTGGTTGAGCACAATTTCACGCAACTGCTCGCCCAAAGGGGTGCCGCCCGGCTCGCGCGTGACGATGACATCCATGCCGCGCTGGCGCAACGCGTCAGCAAACCACGCCAGATGGGTGCTCTTGCCGGCGCCATCGACACCTTCAAAAGTAATAAATTTAGTCATAAAACAGTCGCAGGTAGTCTTCGGGTATTTCCGGCCGGTTTATCCTGCCGATTGTGCGGCAGGATGCCGGCCAACAAACGACTTCTTCAGGTTTTTGCCTGATCAGTCATCATCGCGATCGTGTCCGCGATCTCTGCGGTCGCCACGGTCTCCGCGATCACCTCGGTCTTCATGTTCATGGCGATGCCCGCGCTCTTCACGGTAACCGTCGTTGCCGCGATTAACCGGCGCATGCCCCACTGCCTGTGTTGAATTCGAACTGCCGATAGCCGCACCCGTTCCGCCGCCGATCGCAGCGCCGATGATGGCGCCGTTTCTGCCTCCCACGCTTTGCCCTACCGCAGCCCCTGTGGCTCCGCCGAGCACGCCGCCCAAGACCGCACCGCCATCGACCGCAAATGCACTGCCCGTTGCCGACAGCAGCAATAGAATTGCTAATGATTTTTTCATATTATTTCCTGAGTATATGGATAGTCTGATTTACAGCAACGTTTAGTCAGCTGCTGCGCGAGTTTAGTTCCTAAACGTATTTGTCGGCAATCTTTCTCTCATGCTATCCTCAGCGACCTTACAAAAATTGAATAAACATGTCCGTTTCCATTAAAACCCCTCAGGAAATCGAGAAAATGCGCATCGCCGGCCGCCTGACCAGTGAAGTGCTCGATTACATCGGCCCTTTCGTCAAAGCCGGCATCAGCACCAATGAGCTGGACCAGCTGTGCCATGACCTGATCGTCAATGTGCAACAGGCCATCCCCGCACCGCTCAACTATGCGCCCGGCGGACACAAGCCTTATCCGAAATCCATCTGCACCTCGATCAATCACCAGATTTGTCACGGCGTGCCGAGCGACAAGGTGTTGAAAAACGGCGACATCGTCAATCTCGACATCACGGTGATCAAGGATGGCTATCACGGCGACAGCAGCCGCATGTTCTATATCGGAGAGCCCTCCATTCAGGCCCGTCGTTTGTGCGAGACCACCTATCAATCGCTGTGGCGCGGCATCCGCGTCGTCCGCGCAGGCGCCTATCTGGGCGACGTCGGTCATGCCATCCAGAGTTTCGTCGAACCTATGGGCTACAGTGTGGTGCGCGAATTTTGCGGTCACGGCATTGGCGCCAACTTTCATGAAGAGCCGCAAGTGTTGCATTACGGCCGCCCGAAAACCGGCCTGAGACTGGAAGCGGGCATGGTATTCACGATCGAACCGATGATCAATGCCGGAAAAAAGGAAATCAAGCAACTGGGTGACGGCTGGACCGTTGTGACCCGCGACCATAGCCTGTCCGCGCAATATGAGCACACGCTGCTCGTCACCGAGACCGGCTTTGAAGTATTGACTGTTTCCGATGGCTGCCCCGCTCCGGCCTGACAACGTAGTCGAACTGCGTGAATCACTGCGCAACGACCGTCTGATCCTTGAACAAAGCTTCCTAAAAAAGGGTAAAGCTTCACAGCTGCTGGCCGCGCATAGCAAACTGATCGATCACTACTTGCGCCGTATCTGGCAACAGATCGCCATGCCAGAGAGCCTCGCGCTGATCGCGGCAGGCGGCTACGGCCGCTGCGAGCTGTATCCAAAATCGGATATAGACCTGCTTGTTTTGCTGGAGGATGAGCCGGATGACCTGTTGCAAGGCAAGCTGCATGAGCTGATCGCACTGCTCTGGGACATCGGTCTGGAAGTGGGCCATAGCGTCCGCACCGTGGCGCAATGTTTAAGTGAAGCATCCGACATCACGGTACAGACCAATCTGCTCGAAACACGCCTGATCTGCGGCAATGCACGGCTATTTGACGCGCTGCGTCAGAAAACCGGGCAACAGCTTGACCCACGCTCATTTTTCACCGCGAAGCAACATGAGCAACAGCTGCGCCACGCACGCTTTGACGACACCGATTTCAATCTTGAACCGAATCTGAAGGAGAGTCCTGGGGGCTTGCGCGACCTGCAGACCGTGACCTGGATCAGCCGTGCGGCAGGCTTAGGTACACGCTGGCATGAACTGGCTCAGGCCGGGCTGATCAGCGTGACGGAGGCACGTCAGATCGCACGCCACGACACGCTGCTCAAAACGCTGCGCATCCGCCTGCATTACCTGGCCCGGCGTCGTGAAGACCGTCTGCTGTTCGACTTTCAGACCACATTAGCCGAACAGATGGGCATCACGGCCTCAATGAATCGCCGCGCGAGCGAACATCTGATGCAGCGCTATTACCGCACCAAGCTGGCGGTGAGCCAGTTCAACACGATACTGCTGCTCAATCTGCATGACTACCTGTTCCGCGATGCGCCAGCGCAGCATATACTGAACGAGCGATTCCGCATCATCGGCAGTCTGCTGGAAATACGCGATGAGCACCTGTTCGAGCATACGCCCGAGGCGATTTTCGAACTATTTTTAATTCTGCAACAGAACCCGGAACTGACGAGCATCACCGCGATGACCTTGCGCGCCCTGTGGCGTGCTCAGATTCATATCGATACTGCCTTTCGCCATAATCCGCACAACCGCGCGCGCTTCATGGAAATTCTGCGCCAACCCCAAGGGGTCAACCACGCGCTGCGCCGCATGCGCCAATATGGCATTCTGGGTCGCTATATTCCGGCCTTCGGACGCATTATCGGCCAGATGCAGCACGATTTGTTTCACGTCTACACGGTGGATGAACACATCCTGATGGTTGTGCGCAACCTGCGCCGCTTCGCACTGGAAAAGCATGCGACGGAGCTGCCGCTATGCAACAAACTGATGAGCGAGTTCGCCCGCCCCGAAGTGCTGTATATCGCCGGCCTGTTCCACGATATCGCCAAGGGGCGCGGCGGCGACCATTCGCAACTGGGTAAGAAGGACGCCCGCCTGTTTTGCACGCAGCACCTGTTAAGCACAGACGATAGCGATCTGGTGGTCTGGCTGGTCGGGCAACACCTCACACTGTCCGCCACCGCACAAAAGCAGGATCTGGCCGATCCGGAGGTGATCGCCACGTTCAGCGAACAAATCAAAAATGACCGCTATTTGGTCGCGCTGTACTTATTGACCGTCGCCGATGTCAAGGGCACCAGCCCTACCGTGTGGAATGCATGGAAAGCCAAGCTGATGGAGGACCTGTTCCAGCTCACGCGGCGCTATCTTAAGGAAGGTGCCGCCGCTAATCATCTGGCCGAAATTCGCGAACAGGCCGCAGCCACACTCAATTTATATGCACTCTCACCCGAATCCTACCGGCTGCTCTGGGCGCAACTGGACGACAACTATTTTCTGGATCACGAAGCACAGGAAATCGCCTGGCACAGCCGG
>JBBRBS010000059.1:0-12040 GCA_038205615.1 Burkholderiales bacterium
GTGGTGGCAGCCTACGGGCTGATCCTGCCCAAAGCGGTGCTGGAATTGCCGCGTTTTGGCTGCCTGAATATTCATGCCTCGCTGCTGCCGCGCTGGCGTGGTGCTGCGCCGATACAACGCGCGATTCTGGCGGGGGATCGCGAGACCGGGATCACCATCATGCAGATGGACGTGGGCCTGGACACGGGTGACATGCTGCTGCGAAAAAGCTGCCCGATTGAAGACAATGACAACGCACAAACCTTGCATGACAAACTGGCGAATCTGGGCGCTGACTGCATCACAGAAGCCTTGCATTTGCTTGAAGAACAAAAATTGTTGCCTGTCGCACAGGATAATGATGCGACCTGTTATGCAGCCAAGCTGCTCAAGGGCGAGGCTTTAATTGACTGGCGACAGGATGCCGATCTGATTGCACGGGCGGTGCGCGCCTATAATCCGTTCCCGATCTGTCAGGCCAGGCTGAATGACGTTGTGTTAAAAATCTGGCAGGCGGAAGCGCGTTCGGATGTGAGCGGCGAGCCCGGCTGCGTGACCGGCGTAGACAAACGAGGCATTACTGTGGCCTGCGGCAAAGGCGCACTGCAACTGCAAGTGTTGCAACGGCCGGGAGGCCGCGCACAACCCACCGCGCAATTTTTGCAGGCGATGCCGGTTCATACCGGCGACAATTTTCAGGTTCCCTAAATGCATAATATTCAACTCGCAGCAACCCAGATCGTCCAGCAAGTCATGGAGGACGGTCGAAACCTCAATCAGGTACTGGACGAATCACTGCGCAGAAAGTCGGTCTGGGCACCGGCACAGCGTGCTGCGCTGCAAGATTTGAGCTATGGCACGCTGCGTTTTTACGGACAGTTAAATTCCATACTCAATTTGCTGTTACATAAACACATGACGGATCACCGCATCACGTATTTGCTGCTGGTCGCACTCTATCAGCTGCAATACAGCCGTGCCGCGCAGCATGCGGTGGTCGATCACGCCGTGCGTTCGGCAGACATACTGAATCCGAAAATCAGAGGTCTGGTGAATGCGATTTTGCGCAATTTCTTGCGAAATCAGGCCGATCTGATTGTGCAGTCCGCCGCGAATGAGGAAGGACGATACAGCCACCCGCAATGGTGGATCGATGAACTGCGCTTCCAGTTTGGGACTACTGCGGATGCGATACTCAAAGCGGGCAACGAACATCCGCCGATGACGCTGCGGGTCAATCAGCGACGCGGCACCACAGCAGACTATCTGGCGAAATTGATCGAGCAAGATATCCCCGCCAGACTTATCGCACCCGATGCCCTGCAACTGGACAAGCCAGTGTCCGTGGACAAGTTGCCCGGATTTTTTGAAGGCATGGTATCGGTTCAGGATGCGGGCGCGCAATATGCGGCTCGCTTGCTGGATGTTAAGAGCGGCATGCGCGTGCTAGATGCGTGCGCCGCCCCGGGCGGCAAGACCGCGCACATGCTGGAACTGGCGGACGTTGAGATGGTCGCACTGGATAAAGATGAAAAACGCCTGCTGCGCGTCAATGAGAATTTGCAGCGGCTGGAATTATCTGCGACGTTACTGGCAGGCGATGCCGCCGCCCCTGAGCAATGGTGGGACGGCAAACCGTTCGAGCGCATTCTGGCCGATGTGCCCTGCTCCGCCACCGGCGTGGTACGCCGCCATCCCGACATTAAATGGCTGCGCCGCAAGAAGGATATCGCCTCTTTCGCCGCACAGCAGGCCGATATCCTGCAGGCATTGTGGCCACTACTGGCGCAGGACGGACTGTTCCTTTACGCGACCTGCTCCGTATTTAAGCAGGAAAATCAGGATGTCGTAGACAAATTCCTGGCAAAAAATCCGAAGGCAAAACAACTCGTTACAGAGCTTCCTGGCGCACAATTATTGCCGGATGATCAGCATGATGGATTCTTTTATGCCTTGCTGCAAAAAACTGCTTAAAGTCCTGCTGGGACTGATTTTTCCCCTGTGCCTGTTTGCTGCATCGGCGCATGCGAATGGCATAGATGTAAACAAGGCGGAAATGCGTCTCTCTGAGGACGGATATCAACTCGCGGCTGATTTCGATGTCAACCTCAGCTTTCAGGTGCAACAGGCTCTGTCGCTGGGTGTGCCGCTCT
This sequence comes from Burkholderiales bacterium, assembly GCA_038205615.1. Taxonomy (GTDB): domain Bacteria; phylum Pseudomonadota; class Gammaproteobacteria; order Burkholderiales; family Gallionellaceae; genus Gallionella. The sequence goes on from JBBRBS010000059.1 coordinate 2,133, forward strand.
ATTTCGTGGGCGAATTTACGCTGACGCGCTCGCGTTGGTATTGGCGTGATGAACAAGTGTTCCAAAGTGAACAAACAGTCAAGCTGTCCTATAACGTGCTGACACGCCAGTACCGCATTTCACGTGGTTCGCTGTTCCAGAACTTCGCCAATCTCGAAGAAATGATGCGTACTTTGGCACGGCAAAGCTCAGTCTACATTCCAGCAGACGTGATGAAGAAGGAGGGCAGTTATATTGCCTCCGTTCGCCTGCGACTGGATACCAAGCAACTGCCTAGACTGATGCAGGTGAATGTGCTGACCAGCCGCGACTGGGATCTGGACTCGGACTGGTATCGCTGGGTGATACGCCAGCAGGATGCCGCTTTGCGCGGCAAGACGGAGTAACGGTGAAATACCTGATCATCCTGAGTGTCATCGCAGGCGCCGCCTTGCTGTATCTGCTATCGAGCAGCGGCGTGAACACCGAGGTTTTTTCCATCAGGTTTTATGGCTTGCTCGGACTGATGGGTTTGCTGGCAACCTGTTTACTGGGTCTGGTGGTTTTTCAGATCTGGCGCTTGCGCTCAAAGCTGAAAAATAAAGTCTTCGGTGCAAAACTCACGCTGCGTCTGGTGATGTTTTTTACCCTGATCGCTGTTTTACCTGGCATCCTGGTCTATACGGTTTCCGTCAACTTCTTGTCCAAAAGCATAGAGTCGTGGTTCGATGTGCGCGTGGAGAAGGCACTGGAAGGCGGGCTTAATCTTGGTCGCAGCGGACTGGACAACAGCCTGAAGGAATTATCGAAAAAAACCCAGTTCATCGCACTGTTGCTGTCGGAAAAAAATCCCGCCCAGTTTCAAAATACCCTTGCCCAGCTGATCGATGAAGGCGTCGCACAGGAAGCGGCGCTGTTTGGTACCGACGGTAAACTGCTTGCCTTTGCCGCCAGCGACAACGCGTTGCTACCTGACATTCCGAGTGGCGAACTGATGCGTCATGCACGTGAAAAGGGGCAATATTCGGCCATCGAGTCGACGCCTGACAAGGCGATGAGCCTGCGCGTGCTCGCGCCTGTCAATGCGAATAGTTACTCCAACACAAGCTACATATTGCAATTTAATCAGGCAGTTCCCAAGCAAATTGAAGCCGATGCGGAAACAGTGCAATCGGTTTATCGGGATTATCAGGAATTAACCCTGTCACGTCTGGGATTGAAGCGGCTGTATGGCATCACGCTGACCCTGTCCTTGCTGGTGGTGTTGCTCACTGCCATCTCTGCGGCGTTCTTCATCAGCGAACGAATAGGCTCGTCGCTCGAAGCCCTGGCTGAAGGCACCCGAGCAGTTGCACAGGGCGATTTTACCGGACACCATCCTATTCGCAGCAGTGATGAATTGGGCGCGCTAACCGGCCTGTTCAATCAGATGACGCGCCAGCTTGCGGATGCCAGACGGGCCAGCGAACAGCAGCAGGGCGAAGTTGAAAGCGCCAAGGGCTATCTGGAGAGTGTGCTGACGCATTTATCCTCCGGTGTATTGGCGCTAGATGATGAATTTCGCCTGCGATCGGTCAACACCAGCGCCGCACAGATTCTGGGGGCCCCCTTACAGGAGTTGCAACGCATTTCTTTGCCGCAGATCGCGGAAAAATACAGTTTGTTAAATTCATTCTGCCAGACCATCACGGAAGCATTTGCGCAAACCAGCAATGGCGAATGGCAGCGCCAGATAGAACGGCTGAGTAAGAATGGCACCCAGATCCTGCTGATGCGCGGCACAAGTCTGCCGCATGGCACGGAGGCGGGGTATGTCGTGGTGTTTGATGACATCAGTCATTTGCTGCAGGCGGAGCGTCAGGCAGCATGGGGCGAGGTGGCACGCCGCCTGGCTCATGAAATAAAAAACCCGCTCACCCCTATTCAGCTCTCGGCTGAGCGTTTGCAATACAAGTTAAGCGGCAAACTGGATGAAGCCGATGCAAAGCTGTTACAGCGCGCCACGCAAACGATCGTCAGTCAGGTTTCGGCAATGAAAAACATGGTGGGGGATTTCGCCGATTATGCACGCGGACCGGTGTTAAAATTGACCAGACTGGATCTGCACAGACTGATCAAAGAAGTGCTGGGGCTCTATGAAGCCAATGCAATACCTATAAACCTGGACTTGCTGTCTGCACAAGCGGAGATCAACGGCGATGCAACCCGATTGCGTCAGGTGTTGCACAACTTATTGCAAAATGCACAAGACGCATTGACCGGCGTAACTGCACCGGCAATAACGCTGAGCAGCGAAATGGTGCACGGTGAGATTCATTTACGCGTGCTGGACAATGGCGGCGGTTTTTCCGAAAACGCGCTGTCGCGACTATTCGAACCGTACATGACAACCAAGACCAAAGGCACCGGCCTGGGGTTGGCGATTGTAAAGAAAATCATTGAGGAGCATGGCGGTCGAATTGCGGTTGAAAATCATGCGAACGGCGGCGCGTGCGTAAATATCAGCCTGCCGCTCGCGGACATGGAAAATTCAACAATGGCGCCCACGCACGCCCCCCTTTCTTCTGCCTCGGATGGAACAACTAGCCAATCGACTAAGCCCGCACACCCTAAAGGGTACAAGAGCGGGCAAGTCGCGGGTTATCCCCCGCTAACGAGGGAGAGCGATCATGTTTCACTGCGCGAATTACAAGATATTGAGGAACAAGTATGAGTAAACAGATTCTGGTAGTAGATGATGAAGTAGGCATACGTGAATTGCTCGCGGAGATACTCTTTGATGAGGGCTATCAGGTTCAGCTTGCCGAAAATGCCGAGCAGGCGCGTAAATTCCGACATGAGCATGAACCCGACTTGGTGTTGCTGGATATCTGGATGCCGGACACTGATGGCGTTGCACTGCTGAAGGAGTGGGTAGAACAGGATTTGCTGACCATGCCCGTGGTGATGATGTCGGGCCATGGCACGATAGAAACGGCCGTTGAGGCTACGCGTATCGGCGCAGTCGATTTTCTTGAAAAGCCGATTTCGATGCAGAAATTGCTGAGCACGGTGGCGAAAGCGATCAAGGAGGGGGCTGCAAGGCCACAGCCGCTGATTGTTGAAACCATGCAAAACCTGACCGTTGAAATTGATGGTGCAACCCGAAACTTTCCGCTGCATTTAGATTTGCCTTTGCGCGAAGCGCGCGAGCATTTTGATGCGATTTATTTCGATTACCATTTGCAGATGGAAGACGGCAACGTGTCGCGCGTGGCGGAAAAAATCGGGTTGGAACGCACACATCTTCATCGCAAACTTAAACAGTTAGGTATTAAAGTCGCCAAAAAGAGCGGTGACCAAGAGTAATAGTGCGGTTTTCCCGTGCATTTTTTCGCTCGATCGGCATATAACCTTGACATTAAATTGGCAAGATTGTTGATGTATTGCGGGGGGTGCGGCATAATTCCACTTATTAAAATTAGGCGTTAAACATAAACCCATCACTATGGGATATTTCGGAGGAGTCAGTAAATGACCGCAAATCGTAGCATTACACCACCAAAGTTCAATGACATAACCGGCGCAATCCGCATGCTGGCTGTAGATGCCGTGCAAAAAGCCAACTCCGGCCATCCGGGCGCGCCTATGGGCATGGCAGAGATCGCTGACGTGTTGTGGAATCATCATCTGCGCCACAATCCGGCCAACCCTAAGTGGCCTGGTCGCGATCGTTTCATGATGTCCAACGGTCATGGCTCGATGCTGGTTTATGCATTGCTGCATCTGTCAGGTTACGATTTGCCGATCGAAGAACTCAAGCGTTTCCGCCAGATGCACTCCAAGACACCTGGCCATCCTGAATATGGTTACACCGCAGGCGTGGAAACAACCGGTGGTCCGTTAGGCCAGGGCATCACCAATGCCGTTGGTATGGCGATGGCTGAAAAATTACTCGCGGCGGAATTCAACAAGCCAGGCCATGAAATCGTCGACCATAACACTTACGTGTTCATGGGTGATGGCTGCATGATGGAAGGCATTTCCCATGAAGCCTGTGCACTGGCCGGTACTTGGGGCCTGGGCAAACTGATGGCGTTCTGGGATGACAACGAAATCTCAATCGACGGCCACACCAACGGCTGGTTCACTGATGACACCGCCAAGCGCTTTGAAGCGTACGGCTGGCACGTAGTTGCCAATGTACAAGGTCATGATGCTGAGGCAATCAATGCGGCGATCGAAGAAGGCAAGGCCGTTACCGACAAGCCTACCCTGATTTGCTGCAAGACCATCATCGGCGCGGGCTCCCCTAACAAGGAAGGCACTCACGACGTGCATGGCGCCGCCCTGGGCGACGCCGAAGTTGCCGCAACACGCGCGCACATAAACTGGAACTACCCTCCATTCGAAATCCCTAAACACGTCTATGAGGCATGGGATGCTCGCACAAAAGGCGCTGGTCTGGAAAAATTGTGGAACAACAAGTTCGCCGAATACAGCGCAGCCTATCCTGCCGAAGCTGCAGAATTCACTCGTCGCACCAAGAGCGAACTGCCTGCCAACTGGGCGGCACACGCCGCTGCTGCAATCGAAGCGACCAATGTCAAGGGCGAAACCATTGCCACCCGCAAGGCGTCGCAAAACGCGATCAATGCACTGGCACCTGCCTTGCCAGAATTTCTGGGCGGCTCAGCCGACCTGACAGGATCAAACTTGACCAATTGGACAGGCTGCAAGCATGTTCACGGCAAGAGCACCGGCAACTACATCAGCTACGGTGTACGCGAATTTGGCATGTCGCACATCATGAACGGTATGGCATTGCATGGCGGTTTGCTGCCATTCGGCGGCACCTTCCTGATGTTCTCGGAATATGCACGCAATGCCTTGCGTATGGCCGCATTGATGAAACAGCGCGTGATTTTCGTTTACACCCATGACTCTATCGGTCTGGGCGAAGACGGCCCGACTCACCAGCCTGTTGAACAAACAGCCACACTGCGCCACATTCCTAACATGGAAACATGGCGTCCATGTGACACCGTTGAATCAATCGTTTGCTGGGTTGCCGCAGTTGAACGTAATGATGGTCCTTCCAGCCTGATTTTCAGTCGCCAGAACCTGCAATTCCAGAAGCGCGACGCAGCTCAGATCGCCAACATTCGCAAGGGTGCTTACATTCTGTCCGAAGCGGCAGGTGGCAAGCCACAAGCTGTGATTATCGCAACGGGTTCAGAAGTTGATCTGGCGATGAAATCGCAAGCGGCTCTCGCAGCAGAGGGCATCAACGTTCGCGTGGTTTCTATGCCTTCGACCAACGTATTTGACAAGCAAGATCAGGCTTACAAGGACAGCGTACTGCCACGTGGCGTGAACCGCGTCGCAGTTGAAGCTGGCGTGACAGGCAGCTGGTACAAGTATGTTGGCTTGGAAGGCGCAGTAGTGGGCATGGATTGCTTCGGCGAATCAGCTCCGGCTCCTGAACTGTTCAAGCACTTCGGTTTCACTGTTGAAAACGTCGTTAAAACCGTTAAGGGTGTTCTATAACTTAACGACGTTTAAGTGAGGCAGCGCGTTGATGTTGTTCAATGTGCTGCCGAACTAAAATGTAACAGTAAAAAAGGTTTTGGCTTAAATACAGAGCGCCACCACATTTCAGTAAAGCCGCACGTTGATATTGTTCAACGTGCGGCCGAACTAAAACGTAACAGTTAAAATGTTTTGGCCTAAATTAGGACGAAACAATGTTTAGGCAAAGGCTATGCTTGACTGAAGTCGACATAGCCTGAGCGGTGGTGAATGCCTTAATAAATTTATTTAATAACTATAACGGGAGAAGAAAACATGGCAATTAAAGTTGGCATCAATGGTTTTGGTCGTATCGGTCGTATGGTATTCCGCGCTGCAACCAAAGACTTTCCTGAAATTGAAATCGTTGCAATCAACGACTTGCTCGAGCCTGACTATCTGGCTTACATGCTGAAGTATGACTCCGTGCATGGCCGTTTCAACGGCGACGTCAGTGTTAGCGGCAGCAATCTGGTGGTCAACGGCAAAAACATCCGCCTGACAGCAGAACGCGACCCTGCAAACCTTAAGTGGAGCGACGTTGGCGTGGACATCGTAATCGAATGTACCGGCTTCTTCCTCGATGATGAAACCTGCCAGAAGCACATTCAGGCTGGCGCGAAAAAAGTGGTCATGTCCGCTCCGTGCAAAGACACAACTCCGATGTTCGTGTACGGCGTTAACCATGAAACATACAAGGGTGAAGCGATCGTATCTGCTGCATCTTGCACAACCAACGCACTGGCACCCGTTGCGAAGGTATTGAATGATAACTGGGGTATCAAGCGCGGACTGATGACTACAGTACACGCAGCAACGGCGACACAAAAGACCGTTGACGGCCCTTCGATGAAGGACTGGCGTGGTGGTCGCGGCATTCTGGAAAACATCATTCCTTCTTCGACAGGTGCTGCCAAGGCTGTAGGTGTTGTCTTGCCTGCTCTGAAGGGCAAGTTGACCGGCATGGCTTTCCGCGTACCGACATCTGACGTATCAGTGGTTGATCTGACCGTTGAACTGAACAAGGAAGCGACCTACGCTGAAATCGTCGCTGCAATGAAGGCGGCATCTGAGAACGGCCCGCTGAAGGGCGTACTGGGTTTCACCACAGAAAAAGTGGTTTCAACAGACTTCCGTGGTTACACCTGTCCGTCCGTGTTCGATGCAGAAGCCGGTATCGCACTTGATCCTACCTTCGTCAAGGTAGTGGCTTGGTACGACAATGAATATGGTTACACCTGTAACCTGATGCGCATGGTTCGTCACATCGCCAAGTAATACGTTTGAAAAAGGGCTGGCCGGGTGCCAGCCCTTTTGCCTTTATAGTTCTATGCAAAGGAAAAAAAATGTCCGTAATTAAAATGACTGATTTGGATCTCAAGGGCAAACGCGTCCTGATCCGTTCAGATTTGAATGTGCCCGTCAAAGACGGCAAAGTTACATCCGATGCCCGCATCACCGCCTCCATGTCAACGATCAATGCAGCCCTCAAAGCAGGTGCGCGCGTGATGGTGACGTCTCACCTGGGTCGTCCGGTTGAAGGCGAATATTCCGAAGAAAATTCACTCAAGCCGGTCGCTGATGTGATCGCAAACAAACTTGCTAAACCGGTTCGTTTGATCAAAGACTGGACAGATGGCGGATTTGATGTAGCTGAAGGCGAACTGGTATTGCTGGAAAACTGCCGCTTCAACAAGGGCGAAAAGAAAAGCACCGACGAACTGGCGAAGAAATATGCAGCCCTGTGCGATGTATTCGTCATGGATGCATTTGGTACCGCTCACCGTGCCGAAGCATCGACTCACGGCGTTGCAAAGTTTGCCCCAATTGCAGCTGCCGGTATTTTGCTGACACAAGAGTTGGACGCGCTGACCAAGGCGTTGCTCTCACCTGCTCGCCCGATGGTTGCCATCGTTGGCGGCTCCAAGGTTTCGACTAAGCTGACCGTACTGGAATCCTTGTCCGAAAAATGCGAGCAACTGGTGGTCGGCGGCGGTATTGCGAACACCTTCCTGAAAGCAACCGGACATCCGGTCGGTAAATCGCTGTGCGAAAACGATCTGGTTCCCACCGCACAGGCGTTGATCGAAAAAATGAAACAAAGAGGCGCTATCATTCCTATCGCGACTGATGTCGTGGTAGGTCTGGCTGCGCCCTTCCTGCCGGGCAATGAAAACACCCCAGCAATTCTGAAGTCGGCCAACGATGTTGCAGATGACGAAATGATTTTCGATATCGGCCCTAAATCGGCTCAGGAAATCGTCGACATCATTATGAATGCCGGAACAGTCGTCTGGAACGGTCCTGTCGGTGTGTTTGAATACGATCAGTTCGGCGAAGGTACCAAGGCTATTGCAAAAGCAATCGCTGAAACAAAAGCCTTCACGCTAGCTGGTGGCGGCGACACGATCGCGGCAATCCAGAAGTACGACATTTTCGACAAAGTTTCATACATTTCAACCGCAGGCGGTGCATTCCTGGAATTCCTCGAAGGTAAAACTTTGCCGGCGGTAGCGATTCTCGAAGAACGCGCTAAAAACAACTAATTAGGAATCACATGCTGCGTAGAACCAAAATAGTTGCAACGCTGGGGCCAGCTTCCAGCGATCAAAAAGTCCTTGAGAACATGATCCGTGCCGGAGTCGATCTGGTACGCATGAATTTCTCGCATGGTTCGGCTGCTGATCACGTGAAACGTGCAGAAGTCGTGCGTGCAGCGGCGAAAGCCGTCGGACGCACCGTGGGTATTCTGGCCGATTTACAAGGCCCGAAAATTCGAGTCGGCAAATTTGAGAATGACAAGATCATCCTGAACAAAGGCGATACCTTTGTTCTCGATGCCGAACTTGAAGGCTTGGGTAATCAGCAATGCGTAGGTTTAGACTACAAGGAATTGCCTAACGACGTCAGCACGGGCTCGGTCTTGTTGCTCAATGACGGCATGCTGGAATTCGACGTGCTTGAAGTTCAGGGATCACGAGTCATTTGCACTGTTGTGCGCGGCGGCGTGTTATCCAACAACAAGGGTATCAATCGCAAGGGCGGCGGTTTAACCGCACCCGCGCTGACTGAAAAGGACATGGAAGACATCAAGACAGCAGCGCTGATCAAGGCTGACTATCTGGCGATCTCTTTCCCACGTAGCGGCGACGACATGCGCTTTGCGCGCAAGTTGATGCACGAAGCGGGCGGACAGAGCCTTTTGATGGCCAAGATCGAACGTGCTGAAGCCATTCCGGCACTGGCTGACATTATCGATGCGTCCGATGCCATCATGGTGGCACGCGGCGATTTGAGCGTGGAAGTCGGCGATGCAGCCGTACCCGGACTGCAAAAGCGCATGATCAAGATGGCTCGCGCAAAGAATCGCCTTGTCATCACGGCGACGCAGATGATGGAATCGATGATCACCAACCCGATCCCGACCCGCGCCGAAGTATCCGACGTCGCGAATGCGGTACTGGACGGCACCGATGCGGTGATGTTATCTGCTGAGACTGCCGTAGGTGACTACCCTGTGGAAACGATTGAAGCGATGGCACGCATTTGTCTGAATGCGGAACACCAGTTCGAAGACCATGCGATTGATCAGCGTGCACTGGCGCATAAGTTTACCCGCATCGACCAATCCATCGCGATGTCTGCGCTGTATGCAGCGTCGCACTTCAAGGTGAAGGCGATTGTGGCACTGACACAATCCGGTTCAACGGCACTGTGGATGTCACGCTCGAATGCAGGGGTTCCTATCTTTGCTTTGACACCGGTTGAACAAACATTGACCAAGGTGACGTTATTCAGCGGCGTACATCCGGTGTTGTTCCCGACCCGGAGCACCAAGAATACGGCACAGGAATTGATCGACGCCGAACAAAAGCTGCTGGAAATGGGCTGCGTTCATGACGGCGATCTGATCGTAGTGACTGTTGGTGAAGCCGTTGGCCAGTCAGGTCATACCAACACGATGAAAATCGTGCGGATCGGCGATCACCACAAGAATAGTATCTAAATAGCAGTTTGTAATATAACTAAATCAGGAGATAAAAATGGCATTAGTATCTTTGCGTCAACTTCTCGATCACGCAGCTGAACACAGCTACGGTTTGCCGGCATTCAACGTCAACAACCTGGAACAGGTCAAGGCGATCATGGAAGCGGCTGACGAAACCAACAGCCCGGTCATCATGCAAGGCTCTGCCGGCGCGCGTAAGTATGCGGGCGAACCGTTCCTGCGTCATTTGATCGAAGCCGCAGTTGAGATGTACCCGCACATTCCGGTCGTTATGCACCAGGATCACGGCGCATCAGAAGGTGTTTGTATCAACGCAATCCGCTCCGGTTTCTCCAGCGTGATGATGGACGGTTCGTTGATGACCGATGCC
>JBBRBS010000060.1:0-11974 GCA_038205615.1 Burkholderiales bacterium
CGCCCCTGCCCATCCAGATACTTAGTGGCGGAGTGAATCACGAAGTCCGCACCCAGTTCAAACGGGCGTTGCAATATCGGTGTGCAGAAGCAGTTGTCTACCGCAAGCCACGCGCCGCAGCTTTTTGCTACGGTTGAGATCGCTGCGATATCGGAAATTTCGGTAAGAGGGTTGGACGGCGTTTCCAGAAAGAACAAACGTGTATTGGGACGCACTGCCGCCTGCCACTCAGACACATCGGTCGCGGAAACGTAAGTCGTCTCGACACCAAACTTCTTGATAATGTTGTTGAACAGATTGACCGTCGCACCGAACAGACTGCGCGACGCGACGATGTGATCGCCCGCTTTCAATACACCCATCACGCAAGACAGGATCGCTGCCATACCGGAGGCTGTGGCAACGCATTGCTCAGCACCTTCCAGTGCGGCCAGACGTTCTTCGAACATCGTCACGGTAGGATTGGTGAAGCGCGCGTAGATGTTGCCCGGCTCCTCGCCGATAAAACGGGCAGCAGCTTGTGCCGCGCTCTCGAATACGAAGCTGGATGTCAGAAACATCGCTTCTGAGTGCTCGCCGAACTGGCTGCGAGCTGTACCCGCACGCACCGCCAGCGTTTCAGGTTGATAATTTTCGTCGTTCATTTTCACATCCGTTTCAGTTCTAGTTACTTGCTACTAGCTTTTTATCACATCGAACTGGCATTCATCGCCAATTCGAGTTCCATCTGATCGTCATCCGCAGCCTTGTTCGCCTTGCCTGCGGCGCGGCCACGCTCAATCTTGTCAAGGTAGGCCGGTGTGATGTCGCCGGTGATGTAGACGCCGTCAAAACATGAGGCCTCGAACTCGACAATGGAAGGATTAGCCTTACGCACCGACGCCTTGAGATCATCCAGATCCTGATAGATCAGCGCATCAGCACCGATTTCGCGGCAGATTTCTTCATCTGAACGCCCCGTTGCAATCAGTTCGGCGCGGCTGGGCATGTCGATACCATACACATTGGGATAACGCACCGGAGGAGCTGCGGAGGCAAAATATACCTTCAGCGCGCCAGCATCACGCGCCATCTGGACGATCTCGCGACTGGTCGTGCCGCGAACGATGGAATCGTCCACCAGCAGCACGTTTTTGCCCTTGAACTCGAGACCGATCGCGTTCAGCTTCTGACGAACCGATTTTTTGCGCATCGCCTGCCCCGGCATGATGAAGGTGCGGCCGATATAGCGATTCTTGACAAAGCCTTCGCGGAACAGAATATTGAGCCTGTTGGCCAGTTGCATCGCGCTCGGACGACTGGAATCCGGAATCGGAATCACCACGTCGATTTTCACATCCGGCCAGACGCGGGCCAGCTTGTCGGCGAGATACTCGCCCATATACAGGCGCGACTCATGTACCGAGATGCCGTCGATGACCGAATCAGGACGCGAGAAATAAACGTATTCGAAGATACAGGGGCTCAGCTGCGCCTTGTCGCTGCACTGGCGGCTGTGAAGTTTGCCTTCAAAATCCACAAAAACAGCTTCGCCGGGGGCGATATCGCGCATGAACTTGAATCCCAGCGTGTCGAGAGCGACGCTCTCGGACGCGATCAGATATTCCGTTCCGGCGTCGGTCTCGTTCATACCGATGACCAGCGGGCGGATACCGTAAATATCGCGAAACGCCAGTAAGCCATAGCCTGCGATGATAGCCACCACCGCGTAGGCGCCGCGACAACGCTGGTGCACACCGGACACGGCATCAAAAATGGTCTCCGCATCCAGACGCAACCCCTTGGATTTTGACTGCAACTCGTGCGCCAGCACGTTCAACAACACCTCGGAATCGGAGTTGGTATTGACGTGGCGAAGATCCTGCACGAACAACTGTTTTTTGAGTTCTTCCGCATTGGTCAGATTGCCGTTGTGACCCAGCACGATACCGAACGGAGAATTCACATAAAACGGCTGCGCCTCATTGTGATCAACCGCAGAACCTGCGGTCGGATAGCGCACATGGGCGATGCCGGTATTACCCTGCAATGCGCGCATATTGCGGGTGCGAAACACGTCGCGAACCAGACCGTTGCCTTTATGCAGATGAATGGTGTCGCCATCCATCGTCGCAATACCGGCGGCATCCTGGCCTCGATGCTGTAAAACTTGCAAACCGTCATACAAAAGCTGATTGGCTGGCGAATACGAGACCACTCCGAGAATGCCACACATGTTTATATCCTTTTTTTAAATTCTATTTCTGTAATGGATGCGCTGACCGATGCTGTCCGGCAACACTGCCTTGCCCAGCAGGGCGACATCTTCTGCGGAACTGCTAAATTTTGCGTCACGCCAAAAGCGCTGTTCAGGAATGCTCGACGCCCCTGCCAGCCACACCAGCACCAGTATGATCAACACACCGCGCAACAACCCGAACACACTGCCCAGCAAACTATCCAGCAAACCCAGACCCACGGCCCTGATCAGTCGGGCGAGTACCCAGACCAGAGCAGCCCAGGCGATCAATGCTGCGATGAACACCAGCGCGTAAGCTAATGCCTGCCGTGCCGCCTCCTGGCTTACCGGCAACAACGGCTCGAGACTGTCGGCGAATTGACGACTCAGCATAAACGCCAGCGGCCAGCCCAATAACGATAACACTTCATAAACCAGGCCGCGCCACAATCCCAGCAACAGCGACAGCAGCATGATGCCTAAGACTGCGTAATCAAATCCGGTCATTTAACTGCCGTGATTACCGGTTGCAGACCGTGTTTTTCCAGAAGGTGCCGAACCTCTTCCGCCTTATTGCGATCCACATAAGGCCCGACCCGCACCCGGTTAGTGCCGGATATGAGTTGTATATAAGCCTTGAATCCCCATCCTTTCAGCTTTTCCGCTTCCAGCGCGGCCGTCTCGGCATTTGAAAAGGCACCGACCTGAACAATATACGTGCCTGCGGTTTGCTCTGCCTGTTTGGCTTCGACTGGCCTGGCTTCAGGCTTTTTGGCCTCAGTTGGCTTAGCTTCAGGCTTTTTGGCCTCAGCCAGCTTCGCTTCGACTGGCTTGGCTTCAGCGTTCCTGACTTCGGCAGGCTTGGCGTCGACTGGTTTGGCATCAGTTTTCCTGACTTCAGCGGGCTTGGCTTCCGGTTTTTTGACTTCAACCGGCCTGTCTTCAGGTTTCCTGACCTCTGCCTGCACGGTGCTTATCGCAACCTGATTCAATCCTTCCGGCTTTACCTCGGCGACGGTTATTTTGCCCGATGCAGCAGCCTTCGCAACAACAGGAACTTCTGACGCTGCCTGCGGACTGACTGCAGATTCAGCCTGCGAGGCCGCCTCCAGCACTTCGGAAAGCGCGACACCGGGTACAAATTCACCCACTTTGTCGGGTGCAGGAATGCGTAAATCGATATCCTGTCCGGTAATCCTGGGCTCACTGTCCAGCACCATAGGCAAGATCACCACCACTGCGAGCGCGAGTGCAATCGCACCGATCAGCCTGCGACGCGCGCGGCTTTTTATAATCTGTTCGTCGGGTTGCTTTGCCATTGATTGAAACCTTTAATTGCCTGAAGAGCGCTTCAGGAAGCATGCGATGCTGCCAATATCCATTCAGTCCATCCTATAACACGCGCAGATCTCTGGCAGCCATTACTTCCGCCACGGTGTAGAACGATCCAAAGGCGACGATTCTATCATTTTCACCTGCCACGTTACAGGCATGTTCGATGGCCTGTCCAATATCCGGAAAAGAAATAATCGCGCCCCTCACGTCGGCCTCTTGCAACACGTGGGATAATTCGCCGGAACTTGCGCCGCGCGGCGCGGCAACACCTGCAACCAGCCAAGTGTCGATATAAGGTTTTAAGGACGCGACCACGCCCGCCATATCCTTGTCACCCAGCATTGCGAATACCGCCCAGGTGTGTGGACAAGGCGGCAGACTGTCCAGATTTTGCGCCAGTGAACGCGCCGCATGCGGGTTATGTGCCACATCTAGGATCAGCTGCGGCTTGCCCGGCACAAACTGAAAGCGCCCGGCAAGCTGCACTTCGGTCAAGCCGCGACGAATCGCCGCCATACTTACCGGCAAGCGTTCTTTGAGTGCATCAAGCGCGGCCAACACTGCACTGGCATTATTCAGCTGAAATGCGCCGCGCAACGCCGGATGCGGCAGCGCCGCGCGCTGTCCCGACTTGCTGCGAAAATCCCATTGTCCCTGATGCAGCGTGAAGCCGAACTCCCGACCGATGCACCACAGATCGGCGCCGATTTTTCCGGCATGGTCAGCAATCGCCCGCGGCACATCGCTGTCCGCAAAAATCGCCACGCGCCCCTGACGAAAGATGCCGGCCTTCTCGAACGCGATCGCTTCACGCGTCTCGCCCAGGTAATCGGTATGATCGATATCTACCGAGGTCACGACAGAACAATCGGCGTCGAAAACATTGACCGCATCAAGACGACCTCCCAGGCCGACTTCCATAATCGCCACATCCACCTTATGCCCGGTGAACAACTGCATCGCAGCCAGTGTACCGAATTCAAAATAAGTCAGAGGAATATCGCCGCGAACCTGTTCAATCTCCGCAAATGAAGCACACAAAGCCTGATCGGATACGGGCTGTTTGCCGATGCGCACGCGTTCGTTGTAATGCAACAGGTGCGGCGATGTGTAACAGCCCACCTTGTAACCTGCCGCATACAAAACAGATTCCAGCATCGCGCACACCGACCCCTTGCCGTTGGTTCCACCCACCACGATGACAGGAAAATCAGCAGCGAGATTCAGGCGCTGCCGCACCTCGGCCACGCGATCGAGGCCTAACGCAATGGTCTTGGGATGCAGTGATTCGAGGTAGGTGAGCCAGCCGGCTAAAGTATCAGGCATTGAGCGAATATAAAACCGGCGGTTAAGCCGCTTCCAGTTCCACCACAGCCGGCTGACGCGTCAGGAGCGTGATCAGTGTCGCCAGCTGGTTACGCATTTCGCGCCGGTCTATGATCATATCGACCGCACCGTGTTCGAGAAGGAATTCTGCGCGCTGGAAACCGTCCGGCAGTGTTTCCCGCACGGTCTGCTGGATGACGCGCGCGCCGGCAAAGCCGATCAGCGCGCCAGGTTCTGCGATCACCACATCGCCCATGAAGGCAAAGCTGGCGGACACGCCACCCATCGTAGGGTCGGTCAGTACGGATATGAACGGCAGCTTCTCTTCAGATAACTGGGTCAGCGCCGCACAGGTTTTCGCCATCTGCATCAGTGACAACAGTCCTTCCTGCATGCGCGCACCGCCGCTGGCGGCGAAGCAGACAAACGGACATTTTTGTTCGAGCGCTACTTGTACGCCGCGCACGAAACGCTCACCCACAACCGATCCCATCGAGCCGCCCATAAAGGCGAATTCGAATGCCGCCACCACGACCGGTACGGCACGTATGCTGCCCTGCATCACCACCAGCGCATCATCTTCATCGGTGCTTTTCTTCGAGGCGATCAGGCGCTCGGAATACTTCCGGCTGTCACGAAATTTGAGCGTATCCACCGGCAGTACTTCAGCACCGATTTCAAATCGACCTTCTCCATCGAGCAACCAGTCCAGACGGGTACGCGCAGATACCCGGTGGTGATGACTGCATTTGGGACATACGCCCAGATTTTTTTCCAGATCGGAGTGATACAGCACCGTCTCACAAGAGGGGCACTTGCTCCACAATCCTTCCGGTACGTTCTTTTTCGCATCGCCTTCACGGCGATTGATCTTCGGGGGTAATAATTTTTGAAACCAGCTCATACTATCTCCTTTAGGCCTGATCTACTGCCAGCCTTAATTCTTTAATCAATGTGCTTACATTGGCAATCACGGTAGCTTCCGTTGCATCCTCGATTTGCTGCACGATGCGACTGCCCACCACTACACCATCGCACAGCTTAGCGACCGCGCGGGCGGTTGCCGCATCGCGAATGCCGAAGCCCACACCGATAGGCAACTTGATGTGTTTGCGCAACTGCGGCAGCTTCTGTTCGATCGCCGACAGGTCCAGATTACCCGCACCCGTCACGCCTTTGAGCGACACGTAATACACATAGCCGCGCGCAAGCTTCGCAACCTGTTCAACTCGGGCCTCCAGTGTCGTCGGCGCCAGCAGGAAGATCGGATCGATGCCATGCCGTTGCAGGTGTTCGAACGCCTCATGACTTTCCTCGGGAGGAAAATCAACCGTCAGCACGCCATCCACACCGACCTGCGCACAACGCTCAGCGAATACTTCCCAACCCATCGCCTCGATCGGATTGCCATAGCCCATCAACACGACCGGAGTGGCGTTGTCTTGGCGGCGAAATTCGGCCACCATGTCCAATATCGAGCGCAGCGACACGCCTTTTTTGAGCGCACGTTCGGATGCGCGCTGTATCGTCGGGCCGTCCGCCATCGGATCGGAAAACGGCACACCCAGTTCGATCACATCCGCACCGGAAGCGGCCATCGCATGCATCAGCGGCACCGTAAGCGCAGGACTGGGATCGCCTGCCGTGAAGAACGGAATCAGCGCGCGACGGTTTTGTTGTTTGAGTTTATCGAATGTTGCTTGAATACGGCTCATAGCGTAATCCCCGACAAATGTGCCACGGTATTAATGTCCTTGTCGCCGCGACCGGACAGATTGACCAGCAGCACCTTGTCCGGACTCATGCCCGGCGCAATCTTCGCAGCGTGCGCGAGTGCGTGACTGGATTCCAGCGCGGGAATAATACCTTCGAAACGGCACAGGTCGTGGAAGGCCTGCAGCGCCTCATCGTCATTGATCGCGACATATTGTGCGCGACCCGTATCTCTTAACCAGCAATGCTCAGGGCCGACACCGGGATAATCAAGTCCTGCCGAGATGGAATGCGTCTCGATGATCTGGCCGTTTTCATCCTGTATCAGATATACCTTATTGCCATGCAGCACGCCGACTTTGCTGTTGGAGGTCAACGGTGCTGCGTGACGGCCGGAATCAATGCCGTGACCGCCCGCTTCCACGCCGATGATCTGCACGTCTTTTTCTTCGATATAGGGATAAAACAGTCCGATGGCATTCGATCCGCCACCGACGCAGGCGATCACCGCATCCGGCTGGCGACCGATCATCTCGGGCATCTGAATTTTGGCTTCATTGCCGATGACACACTGAAAATCGCGCACCATCATCGGATAAGGATGCGGTCCCGCAGCGGTGCCAAAAATATAGAAGGTGCTCTCGACGTTGGCCACCCAGTCGCGGATCGCCTCGTTACAGGCATCCTTCAGCGTCTTCGAACCGCTCTCAACGGGCACTACGGTCGCCCCCAGCAGTTTCATCCGGTACACGTTGGGCGACTGGCGCTGGATATCTTCCGCGCCCATATAAACCACACATTCCATACCATAACGCGCGGCTACCGTCGCCGTCGCCACGCCGTGCATACCGGCGCCGGTCTCAGCGATGACGCGCTTCTTGCCCATGCGTTTCGCAAGCAAGGCTTGTCCAATCGCATTGTTGATCTTGTGCGCGCCGGTGTGATTGAGATCTTCCCGTTTGAGATAAATCTGCGCACCGCCTAAGCGATCTGACCAGTTTTTGGCGTGATAAATCGGGCTGGGACGCCCGACGTAATGTTTCAGTTCGTAGGCAAACTCGGCCTTGAATTCGGCATCGTCACGGTAACGCATGTATTGCTCGCGCAACTCTTCCACGGCAGGAATCAACGTTTCTGCCATGTAGATACCGCCGAATTGACCGAAATGACCGGTGCTGTCTGGATAGTTATACATTCCTTACCTCTTGCATGAAACGGGCGATTTTCGCCGCGTCTTTTATACCTTTACCAGCCTCCACACCGCTGGACACATCCACCGCATAGGGCCGCACTTGTCGGATCGCATCTGCCACATTTTCCACATCAAGACCGCCGGACAAAATCAAAGGCAGTGGTAAATTCACAGGGATCAAGGTCCAGTCAAAGACGGCGCCCGTACCGCCCATAATGCCTTCCACATGCGCGTCGAGCAATAAACCCTGGGCTGAGTGAAAATACGCCGCGCATTGTAACAAATCCACCCCCGCTTTGACGCGGATTGCTTTGAGATAGGGTTTGCCAAACTGCTCACAGAATTGTGGCGTTTCATCGCCGTGAAATTGCAGCACATCAAGACTGACACCATTCAGCACCTCGCGCACGAATTGGGCACCGGCATTGACGAACAAGCCGACCACCGTCACGAACGGCGGCAGCACCGCGATCAGGCAAGCTGCCTGTCCAATACTCACATGGCGCGGACTCTTGTCATAAAACACCAGACCGATTGCATCCGCTCCGCTACCTGCTACGGCCAGCGCATCCTCGATGCGGGTGATACCGCACATCTTCACACGGCAGGATTGAGGAGAGCGAAGCGAGGTGTGGAGGGCCGATGGTTGAGAAAAACCAACTCTCGATTCAATGCTTCGCAACACTCCGGCGCTATTTTCCCGCTCACTCATGCGTAATCACCACTCTGCTTTCGACTCGATCCTCAATCCCCGTTCCACAATCCTGAATTTGAGGTAATCCCCACTTCGCGTCATATTGAATGCGGCGCAAGTATAAACCATCCGGCGCGAAGGTCGGCGCAGCGAGACGGCGCTCGCGCCCCGCCAAAATTCCTGCCAACCATTCCGGCGGGTACTTTCCTTTGCCGACATACACAAGACAACCCACCAGATTGCGCACCATGTGGTGCAAAAAGGCATTCGCACTCAAATCAAATATCAGCATTTCACCTGACTGGTATATATCCAGACTATTCAGACACTTGACCGGCGATTTAGCCTGACATTCCGCTGCGCGAAACGCGCTGAAATCATGTTCACCCAGCAGACATGCAGCCGCTTCGCGCATTGATGACATATCCAGCGGCAGGTGATACCAGCCGGTTTTTCCAGCGTGAATCGCGGAGCGAACCTGCCGATTGATCAGCAGATAGCGGTAACTGCGTCCCTGTGCCGAAAAGCGCGCATGAAATTCATCGGGCACGTAATGCGCCCAGCGCACCGCGATGCTGCCGGGCAACAGCGCGTTCACGCCACGCACCCATGCAGTCAGCGGGCGCACGGCCGTTGAATCGAAATGAACCACCTGCTCCAGCGCATGCACACCGGTGTCGGTACGCCCAGCGGCGACAACCGAAATGGGTGCCGCTGCAATCTGGCTCAATGCGGACTGCAACGTGTCCTGCACGGTCTGCCCGCCGGGCTGGCTCTGCCAGCCACAATAGGACCCGCCATCGTATTCCACTCCCAGCGCAATTCTCATATCACAACCTGCCACAACAACAGCAATGAACCGGCCAATATCAGTACATCAGCCGGCATAAACCGATACACAGGTAATTCCAGATCGCGAGCAACTTCCGCGTGCGGCTCGAACAGGCTGCGCAAATTATCCTGCCAGGATTGCGTACGCAACATGGCGACTTCGGCATAATGCAAGGTCAGCGCCAGGCGGACTGCCAGCCGTTCGCGCGACAATCCCAGCCATTGCAGCGGCGCGAACAACACATAAAGCCCTGCAATCAACTGCTGCCTGTGCAATCGATCGAGCAATATCGCCAGTCCCGCTAACGCGGCAAGCAGACGCATCAGCTGCAATCCGCCATCCTGCAAGCCCTCAAGGCTGGGGCTGACTGAGCCCAGTGCTTCTGATAGCGGCTGTCCTGGCGTGCTGTAAGCGTATATCAGCCACAATGAAAGCATGATCCAGCGCGTACGGCGAATCAGCTGGACAAACTTGTGACGCGACAGCAGGAAGGCCAACGACAATACCAGCGCTCCCGCGATGAGGAGGCGTGCTGACGGCAAAAACTGC
The DNA here is from genome assembly GCA_038205615.1 of Burkholderiales bacterium. Classification (GTDB taxonomy): domain Bacteria; phylum Pseudomonadota; class Gammaproteobacteria; order Burkholderiales; family Gallionellaceae; genus Gallionella. The sequence goes on from JBBRBS010000060.1 coordinate 9,860, forward strand.
ATCGTGGCAACCAGCACACACCAGATCAGAATTTGCGTGGCGGGGTGTAGCCTCATATTTCACTCCAATAAAAAACGGCAGCTCTGGATGAGCTGCCGTCTCGTTAAACAGCCCGATCAGCCCAGCTGCTTGATGAGCAACTGCGCCTCCTGTTGCTGTACTTCGTCGCCGTCCAGCATCACTTCGTCGAGAATTTCACGTGCACCGACTTCATCGCCCATCTCCTGATAGGCCTTGGCCAGATCCAGTTTGGTCGCAACTTCGTGCCAATGTTCACTCTTTTCAACTGCGGCGACTTCGGATACCGGCGCACTGACATCGTCCATATCGAGGCTGATGTCTGACAGATTGATAGCTGGCGCGGGTGCAGGCGGCACATATTTATCTGCCACATCATCCAGCGGGAAATCCAGCGTGAATTCCATCCCGTCGTCTTCATCTGACGCCTTGTCAGCCGTTGGTGCAACAGAAGCTTCAGTATCAGAAACTGTCGCAGCGGCTGGCATCACGTCGAAGATCAAATCATCAAGACTGGGCAGCGAGTCATCTTCTGCCTGCGCGGCCGGCTCCGCTCCTGTAGCGGCGATATCGAAATCGAGCACATCCGGCACAGACAACGTTGGATTAGTCGATGTCAGGTCGAAATCAACCTCGCCCGTTTGGGCAGGCATCGCTGAGGTTACATCGAAATCAATGGCTTCGACCTCAGACGGCAGCGCTTCCTCGACAGCTTCAACAGCCTCAAAAGCTGTCAGATCATGATCGACCGGGATCTCGTCAAACGCGTTGTCCGGCTCAACATCCGGGTTGACCGCTGCAATCAAAGACGTGGCGCTATCTGCATCTTCTATGCTCGCTCGTTGCAGTTTCTGAGCCAGCACATCGGCTTGTCGCATCGCATCGACGTCGCCTGATTTCTCAAGCACACCCGCCACTTTGGCGAAGGCATCGGCATCCTGACGGTTGGCGTAGATACCCAGTAACTTCAGATGAATCTTATGATTATCAGGTGTGCGCAGCATCGCGTCTTTCAACACTTCTTCCGCCTGCTCATCGCGACCAAAATTCAGGAACAAGTCAGCTTCGCTGATCGGATCCACTTCGTCAGGCTGCGCTGCGGCTTCCTCAGCATGAGTGGCCGTGAAATCGCCCGTATCCGGAGATGGGATGACCGGCGCGGTCAGATGGCCCGTTGTCGCATCGAACTCATTACCAGCGGGTTTAGCTCCCTTATCAGTTGACTTGCGGCGTCGCTTGATCACAAAACCCAATCCTGCCAATGCAAGCAATACGGCGGCGGCCAACCCCTGCGCAACAGGAGAGTCCAGCAGCGCATCCAGCATCGATGCCTCTTCGGTAACGGCAGGTTTAACCGCGCTGGCAGCGGCAACCTGACTGGCTGCCACGACTACCGGGCTCACCACTTCACTGGCTGCTGCGACAGCACTGACTGCGGCAACCGCGCTCACAGGCAAATCCGCAACGCCTGAGGCTGCCACACTGGCAACCAGAGCTGCCGCTTCGGATTTAAGCTGAGCCAGCCGTTGCATATTCTTCAGGTTCGTTTCCAGCAGCGCGGCCCGGGTCTTTTCTTCCTCGACCGCCTTGGCTTTGGCAATGGCATCCTCGGCGGCTGCATTTGATTTTTCAGCCTTGGCGCGGCCGGCCGCACCTGTCTTGTCACCGGGTGCCGCCCCTTTGGACAGACGCAGCACTTCTTTGGCTGATTCTGCAGCTACCGGCGTTTTATCAGCCACCGGCGCCGTGATTTTCCCGGTCGCAACGTGCTTTGTATCACCAGCCTGACGGCTGACCGTTGCTGCGCCCGCCAGCCTCTGGCGATAGGCATTCCAGTCAGCGGTCTGAGCATGAATTTCCTGTATCGCTTCGACTTGAGTCACGTTGACGACTTCGTCGTGGTCAGGCACTCGCAGGACTTTCCCTGTCCTGATCCGATTCATATTTTTGCCATCGAACTGTTCGGCATTCGCGCGATACAACGCGACCAGCATGCGCTCCAGCGTCACGTCATCCGGCTTGATCCGTGCGGCAAGCACATTCAGGTTATCGCCTTGCTTGACGGTAACCGCCCCGGTTGACACCGGTCTTACCATT
>JBBRBS010000061.1:0-11719 GCA_038205615.1 Burkholderiales bacterium
GGCTCGGCTCGTGCAACAGGTGGCGTTCTGGTCGGTTCTTACACCGGTGCACATCTGGGATTGGGTGTGGAATACAAGTTTGCTCCTCACTGGAGTCTGGCGGGTGAATATACGTCCGGAACCGGTAAAAACAACGGTGCGAAGTTGACCAACAACAACCTCACCATCGGCGTGAACTATTACTTTGACACGCCTTATGTTGCACCAGCAGTCGCTGCTGTTGCGGCGCCCGTTGTTATTAAGCAAGAAGTAAAAGCTGTTGCGGCGCCTCAGGAATCATTTAAGACTATTTTCACTGACAAGCCTGTGACGATTGAAGGTGCCAACTTCGACACCAATTCTGCCAAGCTGAAACCAGCTGCTGACAAAAAACTGGGCGAAGTGGTTGATTTTGCAGCGAAGAATCAGGAGTCGAACCTGGCTGTTACCGGTCACACTGACAGTACAGGTTCTGCTGCGTTGAATCAGAAACTTTCCGAGAAGCGTGCAGCATCGGTTAAGGCGTACCTGGTCAAGAAGGGTGTTGCAGCTGATCGCATCTCGACTAAAGGCGAAGGTTTTTCGCGTCCGGTTGCCAGCAATAAGACCAAGGCAGGTCGTGCTCAGAACCGCCGTGTAGAGATCACTTCAGTTATCAAAGAAACTCAGCAAGTTCGTGTAACCAAGTAAGCTTGTAGGCACTGAAAAAGCGGGCTGGAAACAGCCCGCTTTTTTTGCATCCGCGTGCCGTACGGATAAATGGAATAAAATGCACCTCCTTAACGTATTTCTGTATAACTATGAAATTGGCAATCGCACAAATTGACTGTGTATTGGGTGACTTGGCGGAAAACTCCGCTAAGATATTGCGTTATGCAGACCAGGCGCGGCAGTTGGGTGCGCAGCTGTTGTTGACGCCGGAATTGAGTCTTTGTGGTTATCCTCCGGAAGATTTATTGCTGCGCAAAGGTTTTTTCAAATCTTGTGCGGAGGCATTGAGCCAGCTTGCGCAGAAAATTTCCGGTATCTCCGTCATCGTGGGGCATCCACATGAGCTGGATGGGAAGCGTTACAACGCCGCTTCGTTGCTGCAAGATGGTCACGTTGTGATGACCTATTGCAAGCATTTTCTGCCCAACTATGCGGTGTTTGATGAAGAGCGCTATTTCGCTCGTGGTGTGACTCCTTGCGTGTTTGAATTGGGGGGCATCAGCTTCGGAATTAATATCTGTGCGGATGTGTGGGAGCCGGAGGCCGCATTGCTCGCCAGAAATGCCGGTGCGCAGGTGTTGTTGGTATTGAATGCCTCTCCCTATGCGATGCAAAAAAAAGAATCTCGATATCAGACTCTGCGCCAGCGTATTGCCGAAACCGAACTTTCAGTGGTCTATGCCAATATGGTCGGGGGGCAGGATGAGCTGGTTTTCGACGGTGGATCTTTTGCAATGGATCGCGCCGGGTCGATAACCGCACAAAGCCGAGTCTTCGCCGAGGAATTATCCTGTCTGGAAATCTCAGCAGATGCGCAGCCGAGTGGTGACGTTGCCGTATTGCCTGAACTGGAGGAGAGTATTTATCAGGCGTTGTGCCTGGGGTTGACGGATTATGTCGGTAAGAACGGCTTTAAGGGCGTGTTGCTGGGTTTGTCTGGTGGTATCGATTCGGCGCTGACGCTGGCTATTGCCGTGGATGCGCTGGGCGCAGACAAGGTGCATGCGGTGATGATGCCCTCGCCCTATACGGCGCAAATCAGTCTGGATGATTCGCGTGAAATGATCAGGATACTCGGGGTGAAATACGACGAGTTTTCGATTGAGCCGATATTGCAAGGTTATCTGACGACGCTTAATGAGAGCTTTGCAGGGCGTGCTGAGGATACCACTGAAGAGAATTTGCAGGCGCGCATACGCGGTAATTTGCTGATGGCCTTGTCCAATAAGTTTGGATCATTAGTGCTGACGACCGGCAATAAGTCGGAGATGAGTGTCGGTTATGCAACCTTGTATGGCGACATGGCGGGCGGATTTTCTGTATTAAAGGATGTCGGTAAAATGCTGGTATATCGTCTGGCGCGCTACCGTAATACGTTGGGCTATGTGATCCCTGAACGCATCATTATGCGTGCGCCCAGTGCCGAATTGCGTCCGGATCAGACCGATCAGGATAATCTGCCGCCTTATGAGGCGCTGGATGGCATCATGGAATGTTATGTGGAAAAGAATCTTTCCATTCCTGAAATAATTGCATGCGGCTATCAGGAGGCGGATGTGCGACGCGTCGTTCGTCTGATACAGGGCAGCGAATATAAGCGTCGCCAGTCAGCGGTGGGTGTACGAATTACCGAGCGCGGCTATGGTAAAGATTGGCGCTATCCGATTGCCGTGCGCTACCAGGATGGTTTTTGAGCAAGCGCTTAATAGCATTCGTTTGACTGTTAAGTTAATTTGTTATTATTAATCATGTTGTTGCCAGTTATGTTTGTTGTCTTGGTCGGCTGCGCATAAATTGGTTTAAGGCAAGCAAACTCTTGGAGTTTGTGCGTAATGTGCGAATGAATGTGCTGCTTGAAAATTAACTGATTATTTTCCGCCTTTTCTTTTGCGGTAATTTTTGCTATAATCCGCGCGGTTTTTAGATGGGCTTTGTGCCCGTTTTTTATTTGTGGGTCGTGAATATGGATGTAATTAAGCTGGTAGAAGTGACAGTGGGCGGTTTGGGCTATGAATTGGTGGACGTCGAGCGCGCAGGCCGTGGTCTGTTGCGTGTGTTTATCGATAAGCCTGAAGGCATCGCTGTGGAAGATTGTCAGGTTGTCAGTAATCAGTTGACTCGGCTGTTTACAGTTGAAAATATTGATTATGACCGGCTTGAGGTGTCATCTCCTGGGCTTGATCGTCCGCTTAAGAAAGATTCTGATTTCATTCGCTTCAAGGGGCAAAAGGCGCAGGTTAAGTTGCGTATGCCAATCGGTGACCGTAAGAATTTTATCGGGATCATCGGTGAGTTGAACGAAGGTGTGTTGCAAATGGATGTTGAGGGTGTTCAGGTCGAAATCGAGCTGGCCAATGTGGACAAGGCACGCTTAGTGCCGACTTTTTAGAATTTAATGCTCGTCGCCCTAAAGCGAATAGCCGGAGAATGGTATGAGTCGTGAAGTTTTGTTGCTGGTAGATGCGTTGTCGCGGGAAAAGAACGTGGACAAGGAAATCGTGTTTGCCGCGCTGGAATCTGCGTTGGCTTCCGCTACCAAGAAGCGATTTGAAGATGAGGCTGATGTGCGCGTCGCAATCGACCGCAATACGGGTGAATTTGAATCCTTCCGTTGCTGGGAGGTGATGGACGATGAAACGTTCGAGACGCCTGACCTGCATATCAAGCTGGAAGAGGCGCAAAAGCGCAATGCCGATATCCAGTTGGGCGAATTTGTTGAAGAGCCGTTGGAGTCTGTTGACTTCGGACGTATCGGTGCGCAAGCGGCCAAGCAGGTGATTTTTCAGAAAATCCGTGATGCTGAGCGCGAGCAGATTCTGGCTGATTTTATGGATCGCAAGGAGCATCTGGTTTCCGGCACCGTCAAGCGTCTGGAACGCGGCAGTGCGATCATTGAATTCGGCAAGATCGAGGCCTTGTTGCCACGCGATCAGATGATCCCTAAAGAAAATATGCGTATCGGCGATCGTGTCCGTGCTCATTTGTTGCGCGTTGATCGTGGTCCGCGTGGCCCGCAAGTGATTCTGTCGCGTACGTCGACTGACTTGCTGGTCAAATTGTTTGAGCTCGAAGTGCCGGAGATCGAAGAAAACCTGCTGGAAATCGTCGGTGCTGCACGCGATCCTGGTTCTCGCGCGAAGATTGCGGTGCAATCACATGATCAACGCATCGATCCTATCGGAACCTGCGTAGGAATGCGCGGTTCGCGTGTGCAAAGCGTCACCAACGAACTGGCTGGTGAGCGCGTAGACATCATCTTGTGGTCTGAAGATCCTGCTACCTATGTGATCAATTCGCTGGCGCCTGCTGAAGTTAGCAGTATCGTGGTAGATGAAGATCGTCACAGCATGGATGTGGTGGTTGAGGAAGAAAATCTGGCGCAGGCAATCGGTCGTGGCGGTCAGAACGTACGCCTGGCGAGTGAAATGACTGGCTGGGAACTCAATATCATGACCGTTGAGCAGGCTCAGGAAAAGCATGATCAGGAGTTCGTCAAGACGCGTGCGATTTTCATGGAAAAGCTGGATGTCGACGAAGAAGTCGCCGATATCCTAGTTCAGGAAGGTTTTGCTACGCTCGAAGAAGTGGCGTATGTTCCTGTCGAAGAAATGCTGGAAATTGAAACCTTCGACGAAGAGACGATCAACGAGTTGCGCAGCCGTGCACGTAACGCACTGTTGAATGCAGCGCTGGTCAACGAGGAGATGGTTGAGCATGGCATCGATGATTTGCTCAAGCTGGACGGCATGAATGATGAGTTGGCGCGTGTCCTGTCAGTAAAGGGCGTGACGACACAGGAGCAGTTGGCGGATCTGGATGTGGATGAGCTGGTGGAATTGTCTGGTCTGACAAGCGATGAGGCAAATACGCTCATTATGGCAGCGCGTGCGCCCTGGTTTGTGTAACTAAAGTATCAAAGGTGCAGCGAACAGTTTTGTCGCGCAGCGAGTTAGTGTAAGCGCTGGTTATTCGCCGAGTTCGCTGGTTGTGCGAGAATTGTTTGTATCATCGGGGCGGCATGTGCCATGCCCGTTGGAGTTGTTTAAAGGATGGTAATGGGAAAATTAGACGTAACACAATTTGCGGCCGAACTGGGTCTGCCGGTGGCTTTGTTGCTGGAGCAGTTGCATGCAGCCGGTGGCGAACAATCAGATGCAGCCGATCAGGTCTCTGAAACAGATAAGGCGAAGTTGCTGGAGCATTTGCGTCAGGCGCACGGTGCTGATCATGCCGCCAAAAAAATTACACTTACTCGCCGTGAAACTACGGAAATCCAGAGTTCAGACAAGTCCGGGCGGGCGCGTACCATTCAGGTGGAGGTGCGCAAGCGCCGTATCGTTTCTCCGATGACAATCGAGTCTGTTCAGGCTACTGCTCCTGTGGTGTTGACCAGCGCAGAGCAGATTAAAGTGCTGGGTACCGCCGAACTGGATTCGCGTCAGCAAGAAGCTAAATTGCAGGCAGAGCTGGCTGCGCGTCAGGAAGCTGAACTGATCGCCCGTCAGGCATTTAATAAACGCCGCGCAGAAAAATTGGCTCAGGTCGATGTGCCCGTTGCCAAGCCGGTTGAGCAGGTGCCTGCCAAGGGGGAGGTTGTTGTAACTCCTGTTGCCGGACAAGCTGTTGCTGATGCCGTTGCGGGAACACCGGTAGCGCAGACACCCGTCGTTCAGGAAAAGGCGCAAGGTACGCTGCATAAGCCTGCCATGCGCCCCGGCGACAAGGTCATCCGGCCTGACAGAAAACCTAAGGTCGAGACTGTTGCGGCTCCAGCTGCGCGCGACGACAAGCCGGGTGGCAAGCGAGTGCCCGCCAAAACGACGGCGCGCCCACCTGCGAAAACGACGACCAAGGACAAGTCCTGGGCTCAGCCTGTTCGTGCACCTAAGCATGGCCGTCATGGCAAGCATGTAGCCGATGATGCGGCTCATGCATTTACGCTGCCGACGGAAGCGGTGGTGCGTGAAGTGGCTGTTCCTGAAACCATCGTGGTTGCCGAACTGGCGCAGAAGCTGTCTGTAAAAGCCGTCGAAGTGATCAAGGTGCTGATGAAAATGGGGATGATGGTGACCATCAACCAAGTGCTGGATCAGGAAACCGCGATGATCGTGGTAGAAGAATTGGGGCACATTGCCAAAGCGGCCAAGCTGGACGATCCTGATGCCTATCTGATGGATGATGAAGTGCATCAGGATGTGGAGCCGGAGCCTCGTGCGCCTGTCGTGACGGTGATGGGGCACGTCGATCACGGTAAGACTTCGCTACTCGATTACATTCGTCGTACTCGTGTGGTATCCGGCGAAGCGGGTGGCATTACCCAGCATATCGGTGCGTATCACGTTGAAACACCGCGCGGTATGGTTTCATTCCTCGATACCCCGGGTCACGAGGCGTTTACCGCGATGCGTGCACGCGGCGCCAAGGCGACCGATATCGTGATTCTGGTGGTAGCAGCCGATGACGGCGTGATGCCGCAGACGAAAGAAGCTATTGCGCATGCACGGGCCGGTAACGTGCCTATCGTGGTGGCGATTACCAAGGTTGACAAGGCTGATTCCAACATTGAGCGAGTCAAGCAGGAGTTGGTTGCCGAAGGTGTGGTGCCTGAAGACTGGGGTGGCGACGCGATGTTTGTCGAAGTTTCATCCAAGTCGGGTCAGGGTATCGATCAGCTGCTCGAATCGATTCTGTTGCAGGCCGAGTTGATGGAATTGAAGGCGCCGCGTAATTGCAACGCCAAGGGGCTGGTTATCGAAGCCCGTCTGGATAAGGGTAAAGGTCCTGTTGCGACCGTTCTGATTCAGTCCGGTACGATGAAGCGCGGCGATGCGGTGCTGATCGGTTCGGTATTCGGTCGTGTACGTGCCATGCTGGATGAAAATGGCAAAAGCATTGCCGAGGCAGGTCCGTCCATTCCAGTTGAAATTCAAGGTTTATCTGAAGTGCCTGATGCAGGTGAATCGCTGATGGTTCTGACCGATGAGAAGCGTGCGCGTGAAATCGCATTGTTCCGTCAGGGAAAATATCGCGGCGTGAAGCTGGCGAAACAGCAGGCTGCTAAACTTGAAAATATGTTCGAGCATATGGCCGAAGGTGAAGTCCGTACCCTGTCATTGATCGTAAAATCTGATGTGCAGGGTTCTGCCGAAGCGATTGCGCAAACACTGGCCAAGCTGTCTACCGATGAAGTCAAGGTTAACCTGATTCACAGCGGCGTCGGTTCCATCAACGAGTCCGACATCAATCTGGCGCTGGCATCCAAGGCGATTCTGATCGGTTTCAACACCCGTACCGATGCCCCTGCTCGCAAGCTTGCTGAGTCATGTGGCGTTCAGATTCGCAACTACAGCATCATTTATGCGATGGCAGACGACATCAAGACTGCATTGTCCGGCATGCTGGCGCCTGAGATGCGTGAAAGCATTCTGGGTATGGTTGAAGTTCGACAGGTATTCGTCGTTTCCAAGATCGGTACGATTGCCGGCTGTATGGTTCTCGAAGGCATCGTCAAGCGCGGTTGCAAGGTTCGCGTGATGCGCGGCAATGAAATGATGCATGAAGGTGAGCTCGATTCATTGAAGCGTTTCAAGGATGACGTCAAAGAAGTACGTGCCAATTTTGAATGTGGTCTGTCAATCAAGAATTTCAATGATCTTGAAGTCGGCGACAAGCTGGAAGTCTACGAAATCGTTGAGGTTGCACGTACCCTGTAATGGCTAACTTTGCGAGAACAGACCGTGTCGGGCAGCAGATGCAGCGAGAAATCGCTCAGCTGGTGCGCCTCGAAATTAACGATCCGCGTGTGAAGTTGGTCACCATTACCGGCGTTGAAGTTGCCGGTGATTATTCACATGCCAAGATTTTCTTCACACGCATGGACGGTAAACAAGCGGAAGCGCAGGAAGGCCTGGATCGTGCTGCAGGCTTTTTGCGCAGTCGACTGGCGCGTAGCATCAAGCTGCGCATCATGCCGCAACTGCATTTCGTGTTCGACTCATCGGTCGAGCGCGGCAGTCATTTGTCGCAGCTCATTGACAAGGCAGTAGCCAGCGATTTTAATCTTGACGAAAAGTAAACCGCAATTCAGGAACAAATGGCGTGCGATTGATGGCGTTTTGCTATTCGATAAGCCGCTCGAATTAAGTTCTAACGACGCACTGCAGAAAATACGCCGCCTGTTTCAGGCTGAAAAAGCAGGGCATACCGGCACGCTCGATCCGTTAGCCACTGGTTTGCTGCCGGTCTGTTTCGGTGAGGCAACCAAGTTTTCGAACGCCTTGCTGGATGCGGATAAGTCTTATACTGCATTGCTGCGCCTGGGACAGACCACAACGACCGGCGATGCGGAAGGCGAGATTACCGCTGAGCTACCTGTTGTATTCACGCAGTCTGATCTTGACGCGGTGCTGGAGCAGTTTCGCGGTGAAATACAGCAGTTGCCGCCCATGCACAGTGCGCTCAAACATCAGGGCAAGCCGCTTTATGAATATATACGTCAGGGTATTACCATCTAGCGTGAACTGCGCAGTGTGGTGATACATGAGCTGGTGTTGAATCATTTTGCAGGCCTTGAAATGGAAATTTCCGTACGCTGCAGCAAAGGTACTTATGTGCGTACGCTGGCTGAAGATATCGGTGCTGCCTTGGGCTGTGGCGCGCATTTAATTGCCCTGCGCCGTACCGAGATCAAACATTTCAAACTGACTGACGGATATAGTTTTCAGCAGTTGGCCGGGATGACTGATGCCGAGCGGGATGCCTGTGTATTGCCGCTGGTGAGTCTGATGCCGGACATGCCGCAGCTGATGTTAGACGGTGTGCAGATCAAGCGTCTGGCGCAAGGTCAGCGTCTTGGCATCGATACCGGATTGCCTGATGGTAAGGTCGGTCTGTATGGGCCGGACGGTTTTGTCGGGGTAGGCTTGCAACAAGGCCGTCGCATCGCACCTGACCGCCTTTTGTCAGGTATTGCGAAACAGGCGGCTGTAATGGATGTGACAGAAGTGGTTGAGCAATAACATTATTCAAGAGTACAATGCAGCACTTTTTTTAGGAGAGAAAAACCAATGGCAATTACCGCCGCGCAAAAAGCGCAAATCGTTACAGACTACCAACGTGCCGCAGCTGACACAGGTTCCCCAGAAGTTCAAGTAGCGCTGATCACTGCACGTATCACCTACCTGACTGACCATTTCAAGGATCACGCTAAGGATCACCATTCCCGTCGTGGTCTGCTGCGTCTGGTTAGCCGCCGTCGCAAGCTGCTCGACTATCTGAGAAGCAAGAATGAAGCGAGTTACCAAATTCTGATCAAGCGTCTGGCCATTCGTAAGTAGTTATATCAAGCGGGTCGCGATTGCGGCCCGTGTCGTTTTACCCCGTCTATTTAGCATGATGCGATTGCGCGTCATGCATGCCATAAGAGGTCTATCTTGAGTTATTTTAAGAAAACATTAGCGTTCGGTAAGCATCAGTTGACCATTGAAACCGGTGAAATCGCCCGTCAGGCGAGCGGTGCAGTTCTGGTGAGCCTGGATGACACCGTGGTACTGGTTACCGTAGTCGGTCGCAAAGACGCTAAGCCGGATCAGGATTTTTTCCCGCTGACCGTAGATTATATGGAAAAGACTTACGCTGCCGGCAAGATTCCTGGCAGTTTCTTCAAGCGCGAAGGACGTCCAAGCGAAAAAGAAATTCTGACGTCCCGTTTGATCGATCGTCCGCTGCGTCCGCTGTTTCCGGAAAGTTTTTACAATGAAGTGCAAATCGTCGCGACCGTTATGTCGTCTGACAGCGAAATCGATGCCGACATTCCTTCACTGATTGGCGCATCTGCTGCAATGGCAATCTCCGGTATTCCTTTTGACGGCCCTATCGGTGCTGCTCGCGTGGGTTACTTCGACGGTCAATATCTGCTCAATCCGACTGCGACTGAGCTCAAGACTTCGCAAATGGATCTGGTTGTTGCAGGTACAGACCGTGCCGTGTTGATGGTTGAATCCGAAGCGCAACAGTTGTCAGAAGAAGTGATGCTGGGCGCGGTGATGTTTGGTCACGAGCAATTCCAGGTTGTGATCGCTGCGATCAATGAAATGGCGGATGCAGTTGGCAAGCCGACATGGGAGTGGACTGCGCCTGCCAAGAATGAAGCGCTGATCGCTCAGATCGCTGAACTGGCTGAAGCTGATCTGCAAAATGCTTATGCAATTCGCTCCAAGCAAGATCGCACCGATGCAATTTCTGCGATTCACAGCAAGGTGGTGGCGTCCGTATCGGCTGATCTTGAAAAGAACGCAGTCAATGAATTGTTCAGCTCATTGGAAGCTAAAATCGTTCGCGGTCAAATCCTGAGCGGAGAGCCGCGCATTGACGGTCGCGATACGCGCACCGTGCGCCAGATCACGATTCGCAACGGTGTACTGCCTCGCACGCATGGTTCCGCCTTGTTTACCCGTGGCGAGACACAAGCGGTTGTTGTGGCGACATTGGGCAGCATGCGTGACGCACAAAAGGTCGATGCGCTGCAAGGTGAGTATTCCGATCGCTTCATGCTGCATTACAACTTCCCTCCGTATGCAACCGGCGAAACAGGTCGCGTAGGTACCCCTAAGCGTCGTGAAATCGGTCATGGTCGTCTGGCCAAGCGCGCGTTGCTCGCCGTACTGCCGAAAGAAGAAGACTTCGGTTACGCGATTCGTATCGTGTCTGAAATCACCGAATCGAATGGTTCGAGTTCGATGGCTTCCGTTTGTGGCGGTTGCTTGTCGATGCTCGATGCAGGTGTGCCTTTGACAGCGCATGTTGCCGGTATCGCGATGGGTCTGATCAAGGAAGGCAACCGTTTTGCTGTGTTGACCGACATTCTGGGTGATGAAGATCACCTGGGCGATATGGACTTCAAGGTGGCTGGCTCCGAAGCAGGTATCACCGCTTTGCAGATGGATATCAAGATCAACGGCATCACTCGTGAAATCATGCAGGCTGCACTGAGCCAGGCTCGTGAAGGCCGTATGCACATCCTGGGTCTGATGAAGGAATCCATGTCGGGCGTACGCAGCGAATTGTCTGAATTCGCACCACGCATGATCAAGATGAAGATCAATCCTGAGAAGATTCGCGATGTGATCGGTAAAGGCGGCGCTGTTATCCGTGCCTTGACTGAAGAGACTGGCACGACAATTGATATCGATGATGCCGGCAATATCACTATCTCCAGCGTTAATGGCGAAGCGGGTGAAATAGCCAAGAAGCGCATCGAAGATATCGCGATGGACGTTGAAGTTGGTAAGACCTACGAAGGTCCTGTTGTCAAGCTGCTGGATTTCGGCGCGTTGATCAATATTTTGCCGGGCAAGGATGGTCTGTTGCACATTTCCCAGATTGCACACGAGCGCGTGAACAGCGTGGGCGACTACCTCAAAGAAGGTCAGGTCGTGCGTGTCAAGCTGCTGGAGATGGATGACAGGGGCCGTATGAAGCTCTCCATGAAGGCATTGCTGGTAGCACCTGAAGTCAACGGTGCATCAATCGCCGAGTAGTCGTATTTGTGCCAATAAAAAACCCGCCGGAAGGCGGGTTTTTTATTGGGGTAACTTTAATTTTAAATTAGGCCGTTGGCAGGGGGCAGCCCTGCGACGTGCTGCTGTTAGAACAACTTGCCATTCGACTTGGCCGGCAAAACGTCAGCCAAGTCGCTGGTTATCAGGGCGATCGGCCTGCGGCCATAAAGCTCATTTAGCACTCGATAGCCCTCATACTGAACGAGCCCTGCCGGGCAAACTCATGATGGATTTTCAGGAAAGTCAGGGGCTGCTTGCTGGCGTCAATGTGCAGCCACCTGGATCATCCGTAAACCGAGGGTGATGCTAATAAATTATGATATTAATCAATAACTTATTGTCAGTATTGATTACACGCCTTGCTTCAGGCTGGCCGAGATGAAGTCATCCAGATCGCCGTCCAGCACGCCCTGGGTGTTGCCGACTTCATGGTTGGTGCGCAGATCCTTGATGCGCGACTGATCCAGCAC
>JBBRBS010000062.1:0-11680 GCA_038205615.1 Burkholderiales bacterium
GATTGGCTCGCACCGACAAGTGCGGGAACAGGCTGGACTCCTGAAATACATAGCCCAGCGGGCGTTGATGTGCAGGCAGAAAAGTTGTCTCGTCCTGCCATGTCTCGCCGTTTACCTGCAGCGTGCCGGCGGCGTGCTCCAGCCCCGCGATACAGCGCAGCAGTGTGGTCTTGCCCGAGCCTGACGGGCCGAACAAGGCGGTGACGCCCTGTGCCGGCAGCGGTACGTCCACGTCCAGCATGAAGCCGGCGCGTACAAGCTGGAAGCGGGCGTGAATCATTTTCGCCGTCCGGTCGGATTGAAGGTGTAGAGCAGCAGCAGCGCGGCAAAGGAGAACGCCAGCATGCCCGCTGAGAGTCCGTGTGCTGCGGCATATTCCATCGCCTCGACCTGATCGTAGATCTGCACCGACACCACGCGGGTCTGTTCAGGGATATTGCCGCCTATCATCAGCACCAGACCGAATTCGCCCACCGTGTGAGCAAACCCCAGCACTGCGGCACTGATGAAACCCCGTTTGGACAGCGGCAGCACCACGCTAAAAAATGTGTCCGATTTTGACGCGCGCAGCGTGGCGGCGGTTTCCAGTACCCGTTCCGGAATGGACTCAAAGGCATTTTGCAGCGGCTGCACCACGAAGGGCAGGGAATAAAATACCGACGCGATCACCAGGCCTGCGAAGGTAAACGGCAGCAGGCCGATACCCAGCGATTGCGTCAATTGGCCGATCAGCCCGTTCGGGCCCATCGCCAGCAGCAGGTAGAAGCCGATCACGGTAGGCGGCAATACGATGGGCAGCGCCACCAGCGCACCTGCCGCTCCGCGCCATCTGGAGCCGGTGCGCGCCAGCCACCAGGCGATCGGCGTGCCGATCAGCAACAAAATGCACGTGACGACCGTAGCCAGTTTTAACGTGAGCCAGATGGCGGACAGGTCGGCAGGAGAGAGTGAATATTCCATATACCTGATTGTATTGGTTATTTTTATTTTACCGGCAGGGCAAAACCATAGCGGATCATGATGGCGCGCGCATCCGTGCTTGCCATGAAACGCGCAAAATCATGAGCCACGGCATTATTGGCCGCACGTCGTGTGAGGATGAATCCCTGTTCCAGCGGCTGATGCTGTGATTGCGCAATCAGGGTATAGCTGCCTTGACGGGATAGCTCGGCGCTCATCGCCTGCGACAGCGCGATGATGCCGACATCGGCATTGCCGGTCTGCACGAACTGCGCGGTCTGCGCGACGTTCTCGCCGTAAACCAGTTTGGCCTCAACCCTGTCCCAAATTCCAGCGGCCTTGAGCGCTTCTTCAGCGCGCTTGCCGTAGGGCGCATGTCTGGGATTGGCGATCGCGATCTTCCGGACAGACGGATCGGTCAAGTCGCTCAGTTTGAGGGCGCCGCGCGACACGCTCCACAGCACGATGCGCCCCAGCGCATAGGGTTGCACGTCGCCTGTTGCAAGCCCTTCCGCCTTGAGCGCGCGGGGGTATGCGATGTCGGCGGAAAAATACAAGTCATACGGCGCACCCTGCCGGATCTGGGTCTGGAATTTGCCGGACGAGCCGTAGACGGTTGTCACAAGGCTGTCAGGATGGCGCTTGCCGAACAGACCGACAATCTCGTCCATCGCGAACTTGAGATCAGCTGCCGCAGCGATCGTGATCTGCTCGCCCGCGTGCGCCGGCAGGCTTGCGATGAGCAGGAGCAATGTCAGCAGCCACCGCCTCATTTAGATCTGCCTAGGTTTGGCGTGTGCCGGACGGAATATGCCGCACTGTTCCGGGTCGGATTCCAGATACGCGCCTTCGATCAGGTCGATGCAATAGGGAATGGCCGGAAATACCGCGTTCAGGCAGTCGTCGATGGCCGAGGGTTTGCCGGGCAGGTTCACGATCAGGCTCTTGCCGCGTATACCGGCGGTCTGTCTGGATAAAATGGCGGTGGGCACGAATTTTAAGGAGGCTGTGCGCATCAGTTCGCCGAAACCCGGCATCATCTTGCTGCATACCGCGGTCGTGGCCTCAGGGGTGACGTCGCGCAGTGCAGGTCCTGTGCCGCCAGTGGTGACGACCAGGCTGCATCCTTCAACATCGCACAGTTCGATCAGTGCGGCTTCGATCAGGTGCTGCTCATCCGGTATCACCCGCGCCACGGCCTCCCACGGGCAGGTGAGCACGCGATCGAACCAGGCGCGCATGGCAGGCCCGCCCTTGTCTTCATATTCGCCGCTGCTGGCTCTGTCCGAAATGGTCAAAATTCCGATGCGTGCAATGCTCATGTTATTCCTTAAAGCCTGTGTGTTCTTGAAATGAAGTGCCATCCAGCAATTGCACGGTCACCTGTTCGCCGGCTTTCATGCCAGTGCACTCGGATGGCATGACCAGCAAGCCGTCGGCCCGTGCCATCGACAGCAGTACGCCGCTGCTCTGTGTGCCGGTGGAACTGGCAAGATAACCTGCATCGTCACAGCTCAGTTGCACGCGGATGAATTCGGTACGTCCCGGTCGCATCTTGACGGGATGCGCGAGGCGCGCGGTCACGGTGCGGCGGTACAGGCGCGGATTGCCCATCATACGGCGCAAGGCGGGCGCGACAAATTCTTCGAAGCATACCATGCTCGACACCGGGTTTCCCGGCAAGCCAAACACAATAGATTCAGACGATTTTGCAGTGCGGTGCATCACGCCAAACGCCAGCGGATGCCCCGGTTTCATCGCCACACGCCAGAACTTCATCGAGACACCCAGCTTTTCAATCGTCGGGCGAACATAGTCGTGCACGCCGACCGAGGTGCCGCCGGATACCAGCAGCATGTCATAGTTCAGGCCGAGCCTGAGGTACTGTTCAAGTTCTGCCGGATCATCGCGGGCGATGCCGAGTATGACCGGGGTGATGCCGAGCACTTGCACCTGTGCCATCAGCGCGTAGGTATTGGAATCGGGGATTTTGTTGGGATCGACCGGGTCAGTCATCGCTTCAAGCTCGTTGCCGGTGGACAGGATCGCCACGCGCGGACGGCGGTACACCTGCATCGTTGCCGCCTTGACCGTCGCCAGCACGCCGATCACGCCGGGCGTGATTTCAGTCCCCGCAGTCAGTACCACATCACCATCTCGCATGTTCTCGCCTTTAGGGCGAACATCGTGGCCTGATTTAACCGTGACCGTTATTTGAACGGTATTGGCTGAAATTTGTTGCGTATCTTCCACCCGTATCACCGCATCCGCACCCGTCGGCATCGGGGCGCCGGTCATGATGCGTGCGCACTGGAAGGCGGCAACCGTCCTGCTCGGCATGTCGCCCGCCTTGATGTCCTCGATGATTTCAAGTGTAGCGGGGGATGCCGCCAGATCGCAGCTTCGCACCGCAAAGCCGTCCATCGCCGACACGTCATAAGGCGGCAAGTCTCGGTTGGCCAGAATGTCCTGTGCCAGTACGCGCCCCAGTGACTGTTCCAGCGGAACCTGCTCAACGTCAAGTTGCGCGACGGATTCAAAAATGACGCGCTGCGCCTCACTGATTTTTAAGTGTTCCATTATGTTGCTTTCTTCATATTGATTGCCAACGCCACATCCTCGGGCGTATCCAGATCGAAAAAACTGCGCAGGTCTGCTGCCTGTATTTCTGACTCGTCCACATAACGCACTTGCAATTGATCCAGCAGTTCACGCAGGCTGTGACGCCCGCTGCCATTCAATATTTCGCGCAATGCACTCAAACTGCGCGTCGCATAAAAGGCCGCCAGCGGCTGGGGATAGCCTTGCACGACGGGCACCACCGCATCGACACCCTCGCGAAATCCGGCCAGGCATTCGATCAACTCAGAGGTGATGAAGGGCATGTCGCAAGCCACTGCAAATACCCACGGCGACTCAGTCAGTGCCAGACCCGCTGCCAAGCCCGCCAGAGGACCTGCGTGCGAGGGATCGTCGCAGACTTGCGGCAAGTCACAACCCAGACGTGGCTCGCGCACGCTGACGATCACGCCGGTAAATAAGGGGTGCACAATGTCGGATACCCGCTGCAACAGCGTTTGTTCGCCGAGCAACAGGTTAGCCTTGTCCTGTCCCATGCGGCGCGACTCGCCGCCGGCCAGTATCAGTGCGGTGCAGTCCGGAATCATTAGTGTTCAAGCATGAACCGGGTGATGCCTTCGATGTCTTCCAGGCCAAAATGCGGCAGCTCAGGATAGACCTCATCCATGTCGGTGACGATGGCGATCAGGTTATCTTCAAGGGTACAGCGCGGCGGCTTGCCACAGGCACGGCGCAGCACCTCGATTTTGGCACCCGGCGCATGTGAAAAGCCTTCCGCCAGCACCAGATCTGACTCACCCATGAAACGGCGTGCCAGCTGTTCAGGCTCACGTTCATCTACGGCATCAGCCACTAGTTGCAGTGCATCACGGGTGAGCAGCAGACTCATGGACGCACCTGCCGCCTTGTAGCGATAGCTGTCCTTGCCGGGCGTGTCGAGTTCCACCTTGTGGTGGGCGTGCTTGATGGTGGCGATTTTCAGGCCGCGATCGCTTAAGTTGCGCACCAGTTTTTCAACCAGCGTGGTTTTTCCTGAGCCAGAATGCCCGACGATGGAGATTACAACAGGCTGGCTTTTCATGGATGCGGGGACACCCAGGCTTCACCATCGGGTGTGATTTCCTTTTTCCAGATCGGCACGCGTAACTTTAATTCATCGATCATCCAGCGACAGGCATCGAGCGCTGCGACCCGGTGCTCAGCTCCGGCCGCGATGAACACGATATTGTCCCCTGCCGTGACGGTGCAGATGCGGTGTACGATGCGCGCATCGAGCAGTTCATATTTTTGGATTGCATCAAGGCGTAACTGATTCATCTCGGATAAGGCCATGCTGCCGTAAGCATCGAAGCTGATCTGCGACACATCGCGCCCTTCGGAAAAGTCGCGGGCGCAACCGACAAACGTGGCGATCCCGCCGATGCGCAGTGATGTTGCCTTGAGCGCCTTGATTTCTTCATCCTGGGAGAAATCGTCCGATTGAATTCTGACCGCTTCTTTCATATTCCCTCTCTCCTAGCTCTCTCCCGCAAGCGGGCGAGAGGGAAACTGTTTTGCTTCGCAAATTTCATTTAACCTCCGGAAAATTTGGCCATGAACGTCACTTCGCTGTTGTCAGACAAAGGCTGGGACAGATCGCGTACGTGATGGCCGTCGACCGCCGAAAAACAGACGATTTCGAAGGCGTGAGGATATTGCGCAGACAATTGATCGCGCAAATTTTGCAGGCTCATGCCGGGTTGGTATGACACTTTCAAAGCCGCGCTGCCTACGCGCTCCACGACCGGACCGAAGAACAGGACGTCGATCATTGGTGTTTTTCCCGTTGCCACACGCCGCTTTTGCCGCCACGTTTCTCTTCCAGTTGCACGGATTCGATGCGCATGCCCCGGTCGATAGCCTTGCACATGTCGTAGATTGTCAGCAACGCGATATTAGCCGCACACAAGGCTTCCATCTCGACGCCGGTTTGTCCCGCGCAACTCACGGTCGTGAAAACCTTGATGCCGACGCAACCCTCGCTGTCCGGTTCGATGATTTCACTGAACTCCACCCCGACGCCGGAGAGCAGAATGGAGTGGCACATTGGGATGATATCCGGCGTGCGCTTGGCGGCCATTACCGCCGCGACATCGGCCACTGTGAGTACATCGCCCTTTTTCATTCGTCCCGCGCGTATCTGTTCCAGTGTGTCCATCTTCATGCGTAACACACCGCTTGCGATCGCGACCCGCTGCGTTTCCGGCTTGGCTGAAACATCGACCATGCGCGCGCGGCCCGAGTCAGAAAAATGCGTTAATTCGTTCATCGATATCATTCCGGTTTGAGAAAATGGCTGTAACAGTTTCGTCCGAGGCCTTTAGCGATGTACATTGCCTGATCGGCATTCTTGATCAGCTGGTCTACATCGACTCCGTCGTCGGGGTAGAGCGTGATGCCTACGCTGGCCGACGAGTTAACCAACTCGCCGTTCAGATCAAAAGGCTCGGATAACTTCTGAATGATACCCTGCGCGACTCTTTCAACGTGGCTGGTGTCGGTAATCCGGGACAATATCACGGTAAATTCATCCCCGCCTAAACGCGCAACCGTATCCGATACGCGCACACATTGACTGATCCGTCTGGCCGCCTCGATCAGCAGTCTGTCGCCGGCATCATGCCCCAGCGTATCGTTGACTTCCTTGAAGCGATCCAGGTCGATGAACAGTAACGCCATGTTGAGATGGGCGCGATCCGCATTTTTTATCTCTTGGATCAGCCGGTCGCGAAACAGTCTGCGATTGGGCAGCTGCGTGAGGTGGTCGAAGTTGGCATGGTTCCATATCAGCTCATCGGCCTTCTTTTTCTCGGTGATGTCGGAGAAGAAGGCAAGATGTTGCGACACGGCTCCTTCCTTGTTGAAGATGACATTGATGGTCAGCCATTCGGCAAATATTTCGCCATTCTTGCGCCGGTTCCATACTTCACCCTGCCAGTAACCGATCTTTTTCAACGAGTGCCACATCTCCTTGTAGAAGGACACGTCATGGCGTCCGGAGCTAAGCTCTCGCGGGTTTTTTCCGACGACATCTTCCAGCGTGTAACCCGTGATCTGCGTATAGGCTGGATTGATGTTGATGATGTTGTTGTTCGCATCAGAGATCATCATAGCCTCGCTGCTCGACTCGAAAATCGTGGCCGCCAGACGTAACTTGTCTTCGGCCTGCTTGCGCTCGGTGATGTCGCGTCCGAGCACAGCCAAGCCGTGCCGGCTACCGTCATCGTTAAACAGCGGGATTTTGTAGACGTCGAAAACTTTTTTTCCGCCTTCCGGCAGAGGTACGATTTCCTCAATCCGTGTCAGGTCATGTGCCTGCCAGGCTTTCTCGTCAGTCGTGAGGCACTCTTCGAAAGATTGTTTATAAAGCGGAAGGGTCTGCACGGATAATTCAGAATCGGTCTTGCCCTGATAAGATTGAGCATCCAGGTGAAACAGCTTGAGTCCGGCATCGTTGGCTGTCAGCCAATGCCCTTCACCATCCTTAAAACAGATGAAATCCGGGCTGGCGTTAATCACGGTGCTCAACACACGTTGCGTGTGGTGCAACTCTTTAAGGTATAAATTGATCTTACGGTGCGATAACCTTAGCTCCAGCTGAGTGATGATATGGTTGGAAAGTGCTTTAAGCGCCAGCAGCTGGTTTTCGTTCAATTCGCGCGGCACGCGGTCAATGACGCAGATCGTGCCCAGCGCATAGCCTTCTGAGCTTATCAGCGGGGCACCCGCATAGAAACGGATTTTCGGTTCGGCCGTGACCAGTACATTGTCTGAGAAACGATCGTCTTTCAGTGCATCCGGCACGATCATAATTTCATTTTGCAGGATGGTGTGCGCGCAAAATGCCAGATCACGAGACGTTTCCTTTGCATTCAAACCCGTGATGGCTTTGAACCACTGACGATTGCTGTCGATCAGACTGATGGCTGCAATAGGCGTCTCGCAAATGGAAGAGGCGAGCTGAACCATGCCATCAAACTCAGCCTCGGGTTCCGTATCAAGGATGCCGTAACTTCTCAGCACTGCTAAGCGCTCTTCTTCGTTGTCCGGGAACGGTGCAGTTTTCATACGTACTCCATAATGCAAAATTTGAATTCAGCCGCCAATATACGACATTTCGATTTTGTTGCGTACAAATGCCGGGACTTCGTGGCGGATTTCAGAATACCGGTCGGTGCGGTTTTGCCAGCAGTCGACTATCGACTCCTGGATCGCAGCATCGCTGCACGCTTGCCGCAACAGCGCGCGAAGGTCGGCGCCTGGGCTGTCGGCAAACAGGCAGGTGTACAGTTTGCCATCGGTGGACAGCCGGATGCGCGTGCATTCATGGCAAAAAACTTGGGTGACCGAGGCAATCTGGCCGATTTCGCCGGCGCCATCCGCATAAACCCAACGGCTGGCAACCTCTCCCGGACAGTTGGCATCAATTGCAATCAAAGGATGGTGCGATGAGATCAGATCAATGATCTGCTGTGCGGGCATCACGTCATCCATGACCCAGCCGTTGCTGCTACCGACATCCATGTATTCGACGAAGCGCAGAATGATGCCGGTGTTGCGAAAGTATTCCACCATCGGCATGATCTGTCCGTCATTCACGCCGCGTTTGACCACCATGTTGACCTTGATCGGTGACAGCCCCGCCCGTTGCGCGGCAGCGATCCCCGCCAGCACCGATCCGACCCCGGCATTTGAGTCGCTCATGCGCGCGAAGATCGCCTGATCCAGCCCGTCCAGACTGACGGTGATGCGCGACAGTCCGGCACTTTTTAGCGCTTCTGCACGAGCCGCAAGCAATACACCATTGGTGGTCATTGCGATCTCGACCGGCTCGCCGCAAAGCGTGCGCAGGGCGGACAATTTTTCAACCAGTTTCTCGATGCCGCGACGCAGTAAGGGTTCACCCCCGGTCAGACGGATCTTGCGCACGCCAAGACGCGTGAACGAGTCGGCGACGCGGACGATCTCTTCCAGACTAAGCAACTCGGGTCGGGGCAGGAAAACGTGATTTTTATCGAATAATTCGCGCGGCATGCAATAGGTGCAGCGCAGATTGCAGCGGTCCGTGACCGAAATCCGCAGATCCAGCATCGGGCGGCGCAGTGTGTCCAGCATTACGCCTGAAAAATCAGACTTGCAAAGAATTGGGGCGGACTCAGCGGCTTTACCGTGAGTCACGCGAGCGTCGATCAATTTGACCGGTATGAATTTGGCATCGTGCATTTGAGATATTTGGTGACGGGGAAGGCGTCGCCGGATCGGCATGCGCCGCATCGTTCGATACACCTTCCCCGAACCTATAGACTATGTGCTCTGAACGACGATCTTAGGAAACACTGCGCTGTGATCCTGCGCCATGTCCGCCACCTTGACCGCGATACGCCGTGCAATCTGCTTGTAGACTTTCGCGATAGCACCGTCAGGGTCAGCTACAACAGTCGGCGTACCTGAATCGGCCTGCTCGCGGATGCGAATATCCAGCGGCAATCCGCCCAGAAACTCGGTGTTGTAGTCAGCGCACATCTTCTCACCGCCGCCCGCACCGAAGATATGCTCTTCGTGCCCGCACTGGGTACAGATATGCGTGCTCATATTCTCGACGATACCAACGATCTTGATACCGACTTTTTCGAACATTTTCAGCCCCTTACGTGCATCCAGCAACGCGATGTCCTGAGGCGTGGTTACGATCACAGCCCCGGTCACCGGGACATTCTGCGCCAGCGACAACTGGATATCGCCGGTGCCGGGCGGCAGATCCACCACCAGATAATCCAGGTTATCCCACTTGGTCTGATGCAACAACTGATCCAGCGCCTGTGTCACCATCGGGCCGCGCCAGATCATCGGCGTATCCGCATCGATCAGAAAGCCAATCGACATCGCCTGCAGACCGTGGCTCATCATAGGTTGCAAATTCTTCCCATCTGCCGATTCCGGCTGTCCGGTGATACCCAGCATCGTAGGTTGAGAAGGGCCATAAATATCAGCATCCAGCACCCCTACGCGCGCACCTTCGGCAGCCAATGCCAGCGCCAGATTCACCGCAGTCGTACTCTTGCCCACACCGCCCTTGCCGCTGGCCACTGCGATGATATTCTTCACACCCTCGACCAGTTTCACGCCGCGCTGCACCGCATGCGGCACAACCTTGCTCGACACGCTGGCACTGACACGCCCGACACCCGGCAAAGCGGATTTAAGATGCGCTTCCACCATCGCCTTGATCTCGCCCCACACACTCATGGCCGGATAGCCCAGCAGGATATCCAGTGACACATCAGAGCCTGACACCACAATATTTTTCACGGATTTTCCGCTGACAAAATCTTTTCTGGTATTGGGGTCGATCAAATTCTTCAATGCGTTTTGCACATCAGTTTCATTAAAACTCATACTGGCTCCCGGATTTGGTTATAAAAATATGTAACGGAATTATAAATTATGCCGACTTAATTTGTCGGGTATTTTCTGTCAGCGAAGCGATTCACGGCTGCCACCGGCAACTTCCAGTCTCGCCAGATAATCCTGCCACAACGCAGTCTGATTTTTGCCCAACTTGTAGAGATATTCCCATGTATACAGCCCGGTGTGATGCCCGTCATCAAAATTGATTTGCAGCGCATAACTGCCGGCCGGCACGACTCCGCTCACCCCGACGTTCTTTTTGCCAAGCTGCAACACTTCCTGCCCCGGGCCGTGACCACTGACATCGGCCGACGGCGAATACACGCGCAAAAATTCATAGGGCAGCTCAAAACACTCATCATCGCTGAAGGTGATTTCCAGCATGCTCGATTGCTGATGCAATTTAATTTCCGTAGCTTGTTCTGACATCGCTCTGATCCTCTGCAGCCGTTGCTGCTGTTAGTTGTTTATCTTCCCCTGTAATGGGTATTTGCCAACTGGACGATGCTTGAATATGGAAAATCCGCCAATTCCCCGAACTTCTGTTGCGACCTTGTCAGCAGGCAGTCGATATCGATACGTTCACCATTATCATCGAGCACCAGCTGCAATCCTGTCAGTCCGCCGCATTGCATACGCATTTCCTGAGCATGCGGCAGCGGCCCGTCGATATGCAGCCTGCCCAGCGCAAAAGTAAAATTGTTTCGCAACAAATCACGCAACGCGATACAACGTTCATGTGCCGTATCGCTCGTACAGGCAACCACTTCGCGCTCGGCAATGTTGCGCTTTTCCGCCTTTGAACAACCCGCACAACCCGTCAATATGGATTTACCAAACGGACAGGGTCGCTCGTTCAACCCGGTCAGCATCTGCCGAAAGACAGACTCATCCATACCGGCTAGTCGTCGCCCGGCTGTGGCGCCGCCACACGTACCTCGTTTAACAAATCCTCTGCATGGAGTTCAGATTCGCCATGCATCATCTTGATCACGGCCGGCGAGTTTTCGGGTAGCTCAGCGCGCAACAGTTTGACTCTGGCCGCTGCATCTCTATAGGTTTCGTGCTGCTCCAGTTTGCTCAGCAGCCGGATAGGCTGTTCTGTGATGCGATAAATAAAATAGGGCATGGCTAATTAGATTCCTGTAAAAAGACGCATTACGCGCCGGGACGTTTCAAGAACGTGACGACATTGGAACCCGGGGCATTTTTACTGTTACAGCTGCCTTCACCGACACCTGCCAGCTGCTCGGCTTCATGCAACAGGTTGACGACATCCACATAATGTTTCTGCTTGACCATCATCAACGCAGTGTAACCGCCCTCATTCTGTGCGCGCACATCGGCCTTCGCCTGTAACAGCACTTCGACTACCGCCGTTTCACCGTAACCTGCCGCCAGCATCAGCGGACGGACGCCATAGGTGATGGCCGCCTCGATGTTCGCCCCGGCGTCGATCAGCGCTTGCACGACATCGGCAAATCCGCGTTCGTGTTCGGCGCTGTATACCGCGCGACTGATCGGCGACCAGCCGCGCTCATCCTGCGCATTGACGTCGGCGCCGGCCTCAATGAGCACCTCAACCAAGCCCAGATTCCCCGCATGGGACGCGAGCATCAGCAGTGTCGCACCCTCTTCGTCGCGTGAGTTGACATCCGCTGCGGCCTGCAGCATCCGCACGACGCCAGCGACA
>JBBRBS010000063.1:0-11677 GCA_038205615.1 Burkholderiales bacterium
GAACGATCGCCGTGACGGTCGTTGAAGTGCTGTCCAACGGCAATTTGCTGGTGAGCGGTGAAAAACAGGTTGCGCTCAATTCCAGCGACGAGTACATCCGTTTTTCCGGCGTGGTCAACCCGATCAGTATTTCCAATCTGAACGTTGTGCAGTCAAATCAGGTTGCCGATGCGCATCTTGAATACAAGAATGCCGGCGCGATGAATCAGTTCATGAATGATTCTCAGTCTTTGGGATTCCTGGGGCGGTTCTTTATGTCGGTGCTGCCATTCTAAAAGCAGGCATCAGGAACGAGAAAAACCACTGCGCCGCTTCCGGCTGCAACCCGAATCCTTCACTCAGAAACAGGAGATTTAGCTCCGTGGTTTCGTGGGAATGCCCTTGCGGCATGAATCCTATTTAAAAGGTTAACGATGAAACGAATTTTTGCAGTGCTGTGTTTGATGTTGTTACCGTTTTCTGCTTTCGCCGACCGCATCAAGGATGTGGCGAGCATTCAGGGCGTACGGGACAACCAGTTGTCCGGATACGGACTGGTATTCGGCCTGGATGGAACGGGTGACCAGACCACGCAAACCCCGTTTACGGTGCAGAGTATCATCAGCATGCTCTCACAAATGGGGGTCAATATTCCTCAAGGCACGAGTTTGCAGCTAAAGAATGTGGCTGCGGTGATGGTCACGGCGACCTTGCCGCCTTTTTCCAAGCCAGGGCAGACGATTGATGTCACCGCATCTTCGATCGGTAATGCCAAGAGTCTTCGCGGCGGCACATTGTTGATGACGCCACTTAAAGGCGCGGATGGTCTGGTATATGCAATGGCGCAGGGCAATGTGCTGGTCAGTGGTATGGGTGCCTCCACCGGAGGCGCGTCCGTGCAGGTCAATCATCTGAATGTCGGGCGCGTGCCCGCAGGGGCGACTGTCGAGCGTTCGGTGCCGACCGTGCTGGGGCAGGGTGAATACATTCATCTGGAACTGCACAGCAATGATTTTACGACCGCAACGCGGGTGGTCGATGTGATCAATGCGCAGGTCGGATCCGGTACCGCCGTGGCTCAGGACGGGCGGATGATTGAAGTTCGCGCCCCTCAGGGAAATGGGCTGGTCGCCTTTATTTCCCGAATTGAGAATCTCGAGATCAATCAGGCGCAAGGCGTTGCTAAGGTCATTATCAATGCGCGTACCGGCTCGATTGTGATGAATCAGGCGGTGACACTGGATGCCTGTGCTGTGGCACATGGCAATCTGACCGTCGTGATCAATACCGACAGCGCGGTAAGTCAGCCCGGCTCGCGTTCAGATGGGAAAACAGTGGTCACTGAAAAGACGACGATCGATGTCAAGAGCGACAAAGGCGGCCTGGTCGAATTGCCGAGGGGCGTGTCATTGAGCGAAGTGGTCAAGGCATTGAATGCAATCGGTGCAACCCCGCAGGATTTGCTGGCAATCTTGCAGGCGATGAAATCATCGGGCGCGCTGCATGCCGAACTGGAAGTGATTTAAATGATAGCACCTTTGGGTATGTCTGCTAACACGGTGAATACGACGGCTAGTCTGGCGATTGACGGGCAATCGTTGGCCCAGTTGCGCATACAAGCCAAAAATTCGCCAGATCAGGCGCTTAAAGTTGCGGCACAGCAATTCGAGTCGGTGTTCATGAATATGATGCTTAAAAGCATGCGTGAAGCTACGCCTCAGGACGGCATGATGGACAGCGATCAGAGCCGCATGTTTACCGGGATGCTGGATCAGCAACTGGCGCAGAGTATGTCCAGCAAGGGTATCGGTCTTGCCGATATGCTGGTCAAGCAACTGAGTCGTACCGGTCTGGCTGCGCCGATGCCACATATTCCGGGGCCCCCGTCTCCGGCTTTTATGCCCCAGATCTCGGCGCTGAACCCTCGCACACCAATCGCCGATCCTAAAGTCGTGCCATCTGCATTCAACGCAAATACACAGCAGGATTTTGTGAACAAGATGTTGCCGTCTGCGTTGCAGGCAAGCGTGGTCAGCGGCGTGCCGCCCCAGTTGATTTTGGGTCAGGCGGCTCTGGAGAGCGGGTGGGGTAAGCGAGAAATCGCAATGCCGGATGGCAGCAACAGTTATAACCTGTTCGGCATCAAGGCAAATGCCGGATGGCATGGCAAGGTCGCAGAGGTAATGACGACCGAATACAAGGATGGCGTGGCAAGCAAGCAGGTTGAAAAATTCCGTGCTTATTCTTCCTACGCGGAAGCATTCAAGGATTATGCCGGCATGCTGAGCAGTAATCCGCGCTACTCAAACGTGCTGCAACAAGCCGATAGCCCTGCTGGCATGGCTCAAGCGTTGCAAAAATCAGGTTATGCGACTGACCCGAAATATGCCGAAAAACTGGTGAGCGTGATGAAACAACTGAACATCGGTTAATCACCCTAAAGAATTATCAATACATGCCGATAATTCAAACGTAGATGTCGGTAGGTTGATAAGGGGAAGATCATGGGAAGCAATATATTTGGTGCATCACTAAGTGGCATGAATGCAGCACAGTTTGGGTTAAGTACAACCCAGCATAATATTGCCAATGCCAATACCCCCGGCTACACCCGACAGTCGACGTTGTTAAGTTCGCAAGCAGGGCAGTTGACCGGTGCCGGATTTGTCGGCCAAGGCGTCAGCGTTGTGGGCGTTGTCCGTGCATACGATCAGTTTCTGACGACTCAGGTGCGACAGGAGCAAAGTCAGGCCAGTTACCTGTCCAGCTATCTGGCGTCCATACGGCAGATTGATAACATGATCGCCGATCCCGCAGCCGGAGTTTCTCCCGCAATTCAGGATCTTTTCAGTGCGACAAATGGAATGGCCAATGCACCTGAGTCTATCCCCGCGCGACAAACGGTACTGAGTACCGCACAAGCAGCGGTCAATCGTATTCAGGCCATGGATCAGCGCTTGACGGATATCTCTAATAGCCTGAGCGGGCAAATTACCGGCAGCATACAAACTGCGAATACCTATGCCACGCAAATATCAACACTGAATACCAGTATTAAAAACGCGATTGCCTCGGGGCAGGGGCAGCAACCTAATGATTTGATGGATCAGCGTGACCAAATAGTTAATTTGTTGAACAAAGAAATTAAAACGTCGGTTCAGACGCAGACAGACGGTTCGATGAATGTGTTCATCGGCAACGGTCAACCGCTGGTGATCGGTGAGCAGGCGATGTCATTACAGGCGGTACAAAATCAGAGCGATCCGAGTAAAGTGGATGTCGCCTATTCGATTAACGGTAAGACCATTGTTCTGCAGCAAAGCAGTCTGCAAGGCGGTAATTTAGGCGCGTACCTGACTTTCAGGGATCAAACGCTGGAACCTGCGCGTAATGCACTCGGACGCGTTGCAGTTGGTTTGGCTACCAGCATCAATCAGCAAAATCAAATGGGGCAGGATCTGAATGGCGTGCTGGGCGGCAACATATTGAATGCTGCGCTGCCCCGCGTGAGTGTTGGCGCGAGTAATACCGGCAATGCGATTGCGTCCGCGTCGATTTCCAGCGTGTCTGCTCTGACGGCCAGTGACTATCAGCTGAAATTTGATGGCACAAACTACTCGATGACGCGCCTTACGGATAATGTGGTGACCAATCTGGCAGGTCCCGTTCCTATCACGCAAACCGTCGATGGTGTCACTGTCAAACTCTCTGTCGGGATGGCGGCAGGGGACAGCTTTCTTATTCGTCCGACCGCTAATGCTGCGCGAGATATTGCCGTATTGACAACAGATCCCACCAAGTTGTCGACTGCTGCTCCCATGCGCGCCAGTGCGGCTCTGGCTAACACGGGTACCGGAGTCATTGCAGCGGGAACGGTAAATACGCCATTGCCGCTCGATTCGAATTTACAGGCTCCGGTGAGCATTACGTTCACGAGTCCGACCACCTTCAACGTCGTGGGGGCGGTTCCTGCTGTCGGCGCACAGACCTATACGGCCGGACAAAACATTACCTATAACGGCTGGACGACACAAATCACCGGAGCACCGGTTACTGGTGATACGTTCAATGTCGCGTCCAACACCACCGCAACCGGGGATAACCGCAATGCCTTGTTGATGGCCGGCCTGCAAACACAGAATTTATTGGCCAACGGGACGACCAGTTTTCAGGGGGCGTATAGCCAGTTGGTCGGCTCAATCGGCGCCAAAACCAGTGAGTTGACTGTGACCAGCCTGGCACAAGATGCCATGGTGACCCAAACTATCGCGAACCAGCAATCGGTATCCGGGGTCAATCTGGATGAAGAGGCGGCAAATTTAATTCGTTATCAAAGAGCTTATCAAGCCGCAGCAAAGGCGATGCAAATTGCCAATACGATGTTTGATTCGCTGTTGACATTAGGAAGGTAGGTGTGACATGCGTGTAAGTTCAAATACTATTTTTGACAACAATGTGGCATCGCTAGGGCAGCAGCAAGCCCGGTTGCTGCAGACTCAGCAGCAGATCGCTACAGGCAGACGGATGCTGACTGCTGCATCTGATCCAGTTGCGGCGACTCGCGCGCTGGACATCGCGCAGGCAGATGCAACTATTACCCAGCAAACCCTAAACCGCGGTGCTGCTCGTGATCCTATTTCAATAGCAGAGAGTACCTTGCAAAGTGTGACCACGTTAATTCAGGATGCCAAGACTGCTGCCGTGTATGCAGGTAATGGCACGCTCACCCCGGCTGATCGCGCTTCGCTGGCGACTGATATGAGCGGGCGTTTGCAGGAATTGATGGGGCTGGCAAACAACACGGACGGGAGCGGCAACCATTTGTTCTCCGGGTTCCAGTCCAAAACCGCTCCATTTGTTGATTCGCCTGCCGGCGTGATTTACAACGGCGACGACGGAAAACGCATGATTCAAGTTAGCGCGGGGCGCCAAATTGCAGCGAATGACAGTGGCGCAGACGTGTTTATGCGTATTAAAGACGGTAATAGTACTTTTTCAGTACAAGCGACACCAGCCAATACCGGAACTGGCGTGATCAGTGTGGGGAGTGTTGCCAATCCTGCGGCGCTGGTGCCGGGTAATAATTACAGCATTAATTTCACCAGTCCGACGACTTATGATGTGACCTATACCAATCCGACTGCCGTGCCACCTGTTGCGACAACACCCGTTGCGGGCATGACGGGTAAGCCCTATGTGAGCGGACAAGCCATTGCTTTTGATGGTATTCAGTTTGATATTAAGGGAGCGCCGGTCACAGGAGACAGTTTTGCGGTCAAGCCCAGTTCGAATGTGAGTCTGTTCAAGACGCTTTCTGATTTGATAACATCGTTGAATGCGCCGGTATCGGGCGCCAATGTCGCCAATGCTCTGAATACCGGCATCCAGAATCTGGATAATGCGCTGAGCAATGTTTTGAATGTACGCGCTACATTGGGTTTGCGTCTCAATGAAATCGATGCCCTGCAGGTGACGGGAGAAAATATGGGTTTGCAGCTAAAGCAAACGCTGACCACATTGCAGGATACGGATTACAATAAGGCCATCAGTGATCTGAATCAACAGCAGATTACGTTGCAGGCAGCACAAAAATCTTTTACGCAGGTGTCAAATCTGTCGATGTTCTCCTACATGTAACGGTCAGGACGGCGCTGCGAGAGCCGCGCCGCGATGCCCCGAACCTGCACCTCCTGCAATCATTTCAGGTTACACTCCGCGCCTTGACCAGTCGGGTCAGCGTCAGTGCTGTCCGCTATAAACCTTTTGAAATAACAAATATGACGCGCGAAGAACCTGCATTTAAAATTAAAACCGGCAATGTGTCCGTGTTGCAGCTGCACATTCTCACCACTGATATGGCCCAGATCAAACAGCAGTTGGCCCTGCGCTTGGCTCAGACTCCGGATTTTTTCGCCAGTACACCAATTGTGCTGGAACTCTCGGGAATTGCAGAGTCAGGTGCTGCGCTTGATTTCACTGATCTGGTGTCATTCATGCTGAATCATGGCATGTGTGCAGCAGGTGTGGTCGGCGGGTCCATCGCGCAGCGTGAGGATGCGATACAGGCCGGGCTGGGGCTGTTTGCGGATGTGGTAGCAAGAACCCCGTTGCGGAGCGGGATAGATGATGCGCTTGCGGTCACCGGAGTTTATGCTGCTGTAACACCCGTTCAGCCCGATTTGCCTGGGCTGGAAGCAGCCCCCGCCAGTGCCAGCAGGGAGCCTGCCGCGCCACAATTGCCGCTTGTTCTTCGACCAACGATGGTGATCGACAAGCCGGTCCGCACCGGGCAGCGCATCTACGCCGAAGGGGCAAATCTGGTCGTGCTGGCTATCGTCAATGCAGGGGCCGAGCTGATCGCCGACGGCGATATTCATGTTTATGCACCGATGCGGGGTAAGGCCATTGCGGGCGCGCAAGGCAATGAAACCGCGTGTATTTTTGTGCATAGCATGGAAGCGGAGCTGCTGTCGATCGCTGGATGTTTCAAGGTGTTTGAAGACGGTATTCCGGAAAGTGTGCGCGCTAAACCTGCCAGAGTGCATCTGGATGGCACGCGTTTGGTGATTCAACCCCTCAATTACTAACAGTAAGTTTTCGATATGGTCGCTTTGCGGTTAAAATGAACGACTATCATTAATTGTTCAGGAAATGAAACGTGGCTAAAGTTATTGTGGTTACTTCAGGGAAGGGCGGCGTGGGTAAAACGACTACCAGCGCCAGCTTTTCGAGCGGTCTGGCTTTGCGCGGTAACAAGACCGTCGTGATTGACTTCGATGTAGGCTTGCGTAACCTCGATCTGATCATGGGTTGCGAGCGGCGTGTGGTGTACGACATCATCAATGTCATCAACGGTGAGGTCTCGCTCAAGCAGGCGCTGATCAAGGACAAGAATTGCGATAATCTGTACATCCTGCCTGCCTCACAGACACGAGATAAGGATGCGCTCAGCCTCGATGGTGTCGAGCAGATATTGAATGAACTCAAGGAAAGTTTTGATTTCATCGTCTGCGATTCGCCTGCGGGTATCGAGTCGGGCGCTTTTACAGCGATGTATTTTGCCGACGAAGCGCTGGTGGTGACCAATCCTGAAGTCTCATCGGTGCGTGATTCCGATCGTATCTTGGGTATTCTCGCTGCCAAATCTAAACGCGCGGTAGAGGGGATGGAACCTGTCAAAGAACACCTGCTGGTGACCCGTTATGATCCAAAACGCGTGAATTCAGGTGCGATGTTGTCGGTCGTTGATATTCAGGAAATATTGCGCATTCCGCTACTGGGCGTGATTCCTGAGTCCGAATCCGTTTTACAGGCATCAAACTCAGGCACTCCCGCGATTCATCTGGAAAAGAGTGATGTAGCGGATGCCTATCGCGACGTGGTCGGAAGCTTCATGGGTGAGGATCTACCAATGCGTTTCATCAATGAAAAGGCCGGGTTCTTCAAACGACTGCTGGGGGGTAATTGAGATGTCCATGATTGACGGTCTGATTGACTACCTGCGTGGCAATGAAAAGAAAACCGCTGTCGTTGCTAAGGAACGTTTGCAAATCATCTTGGCTCATGAACGCGCAGGCAGAGGTACGGCGACGCCCGATTACCTGCCCGCGTTGCAAGAAGAGTTGATGGCGGTGATTGCAAAGTACATCCATGTGGACCGTGAATCATTCAAGGTTCAGCTGGAGAAACACGATCAATATGACGTTCTGGAATTAAATATTACGTTACCGGACAAGATGAACAGCAAACTTAAGTTCTAGCCGTGGCCCACAGACTTTAATGTCTCGTGGGCTTTTTTACGGCAGCTTCACAAGTTTGAGTGCAGTCGCTAATGCCTCTTCAATAATCCTGTCCAGAATGGGACTAAAGTAGGGCATGGAAAAACTCAGTATGAAAAAGCCGACGGCCAGTGTGATTGGGAAACCGATTGCAAACAGGTTGAGTTGCTGTGCGGCACGCGTCAGTATGCCCAGTGCCAGGTTGGTGATGAGCAACGCAGCCAACAAGGGCAATGATATTTGCAGTCCATAGGCAAAGATGCTGGCCCCCCATTGCGTCGCTATATAAAAGTTCTTGGCAGGCATCATCTCACCGACGGGTAGCGTATGGAAGCTTTCTGCGACCAGAGACAGCATCATCAAGTGTCCATTCATCGCCAGAAATGCCAGCGACGCAATTATGCCCAGCCATTGCGCGATCACGGGTGAATAAGAGGCGCTTTGCGGGTTGTAAAAACTGGCAAAGCCCAGTCCCATTTGCAGTCCTGCGAATTCGCCGGCCATCTCCACAGCGGTAAAAATCAGGCGCATCGTGAAACCCATTGCCGTGCCGATAATGATTTGCTGAACGATGAGAAGTAAGCCTTGGGGCGAGCCCAGGGGGACGGCCGGCATGGGGCCCAGCGTGGGTGCGATGACAATCGCTAGCAACGCAGCGAGACCAATTTTGACGCGCTTGGGCGCTTGTTTGTTGCCTAATATCGGTGCGGTGGAAATTAAGGCGAGGATGCGCACCATTGGATACATCAGTGTGGCTAGCCACATATCCAGTTGCGCGCTGGTGATGTTGATCACGAACTGGCCCGGCGCTTTGCGCGATTAAGTTTAAGGCGTGCAGGGGAGAGTGGCGTCTTCAGGAAAGTTATTTTCCCATTATCCCTTGTCCCTTGTCCCTTGTTCATTTTTAGCCGACCATCCAGGGGATGTTACCGTACAGGCGCCGGATGAAATCCACCATCATCGTGACCATCCACGGTCCTGCGATAATCAAGACGACAAAGATTCCCACTAACTTTGGAATGAACGATAAGGTCTGTTCGTTGATTTGAGTCGCGGCCTGAAAGATGCTCACAACCAGACCAATGGCCAGTGCGCTGATCAACAGGGGAGCCGCAAGCAGCAAGGTCAATTGGATGGCCTGCTGCCCAAGTGTCATGACTGATTCGGGTGTCATTATGGTTTTATCTTATGGCTAGGTATAAAAACTCTGTGCAAGAGAACCGATCAGCAGGTTCCAACCGTCAGCCAGAACAAACAGCATGATTTTAAAGGGCAGCGAGATGATGGAGGGTGACACCATCATCATACCCATCGACATCAGCACGCTGGCGACCACCATATCGATGATCAGAAACGGAATGAACACCACAAAGCCGATCTGGAAGGCCGTCTTCAGTTCGCTAGTCACGTATGCGGGAACCAGTAGTCGTAGCGGCACATCATCCGCGCTTTGCAGCTCATCGCTGTTCGATATTTTGACAAACAGGGCGAGATCTGCCTGACGGGTCTGGCGCAACATAAAGGCTTTGAGCGGCACGATCCCTTTTTCGACTGCCTGCTGCAAGTCAAGACGGCTCTCGCTATAGGGTAAATAAGCCTCGGTGTAAATCTTGTCGAATACCGGAGACATAACGAAGAATGTCAGGAACAGCGACAAACCGATCAGCACCTGATTCGGTGGTGAGGCTGGTGTGCCGAGCGCTGAGCGCAGCATGCTCAGCACGATGACGATGCGGGTGAAGGCGGTCATCATCAGCAAAATTGCAGGCAGGAAGCTTAATGATGTGAGTATCAGCAGCGTTTGCAGACTCAGACTGTAACTCTGTCCGCCTCCTGCCGCAGCCTTACTGCTGATGGCTGGTATGGCAAGTTCAGCCCACGCGCCGTGACTGAAAAAGATCAACGCTAAAAACAACACCAGACTACGACGCATTGGTATTCTCTGATGAGCTGCGTGGTTTAAGCATGGAGGACAGCAGTCTGGCAAATTTGTTGTCAGGGGTTGAAGCGACAGACAAATCGGACTGCAGGTCTTTTTCCATCGTGTGCAACGTGCGTATCTGGCTGGGGCCTACGCCGATCAGCAGCCAGGTATCACCCACTTCAACCAGCACCACGCGCTCGCGTTGACCAATTGCGATGCTGCCAATGACCTTGAGGAAGTTTCCTGTTCCCTGTTGCGCCAGATTCATGCGTTTGAGCAGCCAGGCGACCGCCACAATGGCGGCGAGCACCAGCAGCAAGCTCAAGGTGACTTGCAGCAGGCCTCCTGCACTGACTGCGGCCGGCGGTGGTGTGTAAGCGGGACGCACTGCGTCCAGTGCCATTGCGGCGGTAGAACTAAACAGCAGTATTGTGGCCATAAGGCCGCGTGGAACAGGCAGGGC
Organism: Burkholderiales bacterium; assembly: GCA_038205615.1. Taxonomy (GTDB): domain Bacteria; phylum Pseudomonadota; class Gammaproteobacteria; order Burkholderiales; family Gallionellaceae; genus Gallionella. The sequence continues at coordinate 10,145 of JBBRBS010000063.1, forward strand.
GGGTTTAAGCATTTTTTATCAGCGGTTAATGCGGCGCAGACGTTCGGACGGTGTCGTAATGTCGGTCAGGCGTATGCCGAGTTTATCGTTTACCACCACGACTTCACCTTGCGCGATCAGGAAGCCGTTAATCATTACATCCAGCGGTTCACCGGCCATGCCGGCCAACTCGACAACGGAACCTTGCGCCAATTGCAGCAAATTCTTGATCGGCATTTTGGTGCGTCCGAGTTCAACGGTCAGTTGCACTGGAATGTCCAGAATCATGTCGAGATCATTCGGTGTCGTCGCCCCTCCAGCGGCTCCGAATTTTTCAAATACATGGGGTTTGCCAGCAGGCGGGGCGGCAGCAGGTACTTCCTGTTCGGCCATAGCGGCTGCCCAGTCATCGGTATCCGTTGATGCCTCCTGGGCAGATTGTTCTGACATGGCAGCACCCCAATCATCGGCGGTGATGGCAGTTTCTTCAGACATGAATTTCCCCTTCATTGGTGTTCAGCATTTTAACTATTTTGAGTGCATATTGATTATTGAACACGCCATATTTGCATTCCATTACCGGGACTCCGTCTACGGAGGCCGTAATGTTTTCATTCACGTCCAGTGGTATGACATCTCCGCTGCGCATTTTTAACACCTTTTCTAGCGTAATGTTAGCCTGTCCTAGCGTGGCTGCCAGTTCAATTTCGGCGCTCTGCACCTGTTTGGATAGCAGTTGCAGCCAGCGTTTATCCACGGCCAGATGCTCACCCTGTATGTTGCTGTAAAGCAGGTCTTTGACCGGTTCCAACGTCGAATAAGGCATGCAGACATGGAATGCCCCCCCATTGCCGCCCAGTTCGATGTCGAAGGTGGTGACGATAACAACTTCGTTCGGGGTGGCGATGTTGGCGAACTGAGGATTCATCTCGGAGCGCACAAACTCGAACTCGAGAGGATAAACGGTTTCCCATGCTTTGGCATAGGTTTCAAATACCACTGCCAGCATTTTTTGAATAATGCGTTGTTCGGTCTGGGTGAATTCCCGGCCTTCCACGCGAGTGTGAAAACGACCATCGCCGCCAAACATGTTGTCCACGACCAGAAATACCAGATTCGGATCGAAAATAAACAGACCATTGCCGCGCAACGGTTTGGCCTGAATGATATTAAGATTGGTCGGGACGGCAAGATTGCGCACGAATTCACCGAATTTCAACACGCGTACCGGGCCTACCGAGATTTCAGGCGTGCGACGAATGAAGTTGAACAGTCCGATACGGAATAAACGGGCAAAACGCTCGTTAATGATTTCCATGGTGGGCATACGCCCACGCACGATGCGTTCCTGTGATGCAAGATTATATGAGCGAACATCTCCGGGGTTGACTTCGGGCTCTTTGGCCTCATCTGCTTCACCATTCACCCCCTTGAGCAGGGAGTCAACTTCGTCTTGTGAGAGAAATTCGCTCATTTTTCTACTGAATAATCAACGAGGTAAACAGCACTTCTGCCACACCCTTCTGGCTGGGTTTTTCTGCCGGGGCAGTAACG
>JBBRBS010000064.1:0-11649 GCA_038205615.1 Burkholderiales bacterium
TGCCACGCAGCAGCGGTCGCACCACCCAGTCCTGGGCGATGCGGCGGCGGGTCAGTTCCTCGACCGACAGCGCTTTGTTGCCGTCGTCAGGCAGTTCGAGCGTGTACTGGTACACTTCGCCAAGCCCCGTGGACAAAGGCCCCAGCGTCGGCGCCACACCCTGCGGCATGCGCCCGGCGACCTCGATCAGGCGTTCCATTACCAGCTGGCGCGCGAAATACACGTCGGTGGTATCGGTGAACACCAGGGTTATCAGCGATAAACCCGGCTTATTCAGCGAACGCATCTCATCGAGTCCGGGCAGGCCGGTCATCGCCATTTCCAGCGGCACCGTGACGAACCGCTCGACTTCCTCCGGCGAACGCCCTTGCGCCACGGTTGCGATCTGCACCTGCACGTTCGTGACATCAGGAAAGGCATCCACCGACAACTTGCGCGTCGCATCCAGTCCGAACAGGACCAGACACACCGCGACCACAGCCAGCACCAGGCGCTGCTTGAGCGCCGTACGTATCAATAATTCGAGCATATTAACCTTCCAGTTCCTTGCGGCGACGCTCGTTATTCAGATGAAAAGCCCCCTCGGTTACGATCTTCTCACCCTCGGCCAGACCCTCCAGAACCGGGGCAAACCCCGAATTTTCCTCGCCTAATTTCACCTGCCGTAACTGGAAGCGATTCGCTTCCAGCTGAACGAAGACATAGTCTTTATTTTCATCGCGCACCACAGCCACCACCGGCACCATCACGCGCTTCCTGGCAGCGCCGCGTATCAGCATCGACGCCAACATGCCCGGTTTGATCAGGCGGTCAGGATTTTCCACGTCCATGCGCACAGTCACGGTACGGGTATCAGGCTTGACTGTATCAGAGACGAAAATCAGTTTTCCCTTGATGTTCTGCTCTTCCAGTGCAGAAATCTCAGCTTCGGTGACGCCACCGGTTCTGACCAGACCTGCCTGCTGCTCGGGAATCTCGGCAACCAGCCAGACATGAGACAGATCCGCGATGGTAAACAGCGCGTCAGCAGGCTGAACGACCTGTCCCTGGGTGACCTTGCGTTCGATCACCGCACCGTCGAGCGTCGCGATGACGGAAGAGAGCGAATGCACCGAGCGCGTCTCGGTCAGTTTATTGATGTCACTTGCGGTCATACCCAGCACGCGGAGCTGGTCGTGAGAGGTTTGACGTTCGGCTTGTGCCTGCAACAATTCGCTTTCGCGCTTTTGCAGCTCGGCGGCGCTGATCACATCGGATTCAAACAGCAATTTGGCGCGAGCCACTGCCCGCGACTGCAAACCTTCTTGCGATGCAGCCTTGAGATAGGCTAACTGCGAAGTCGACAATTCAGCGCTGTGCAGCGTGGCCAGCACGTCGCCGCGATGCACCCGCTGGCCGAGTTCAGCGCGAATTTCGGTCAGCCGTCCGGTCACCGCAGCACCGATGCGCGCCACCCGTTGCTCATCCACCTCGACACGAGCCGGGACGCGGATCGTATCAGTCATTTCCCCTTGCCCGACAGAGGAGATCGTCAGCCGTTTAAGCAGTTCCGGACTGATAGTGACGATAGACGGATCCTCTGCCACCGCAGTTGTCGGCACTTGCGTCTGTTTCTGGCAGGCGCTCAGCAGCAAGACGAGGATCAATGCGAGTAATCGTTTTGATGAAATCATTTGTATTCTCCGGCGCGCAGTCGTTCAATATCGACCAGCGCGAATTGCAGTTCATATCGGGCGTTCAGGTAATCCATGCGCGTGCTGCGGAACACGCGCTGGGCATCGAGATAATCGAGGATGCCGCGCTCGCCGTAGCGATAGGCGGCTTCCGCCACCTTCAGCGCGGATTCAGCATCTCGCAGCAAGCCAGTTTCAAACACACTCATCTGACGACGGGCAATCTGGTAGCGGCCATAGGCCTGATCCAGCTCGCTCAGCAGGCCCGTGCGGATGCGCGCCTGTTCGGCACGGGCGCGCTCCATGTTCGCGTGCGCCTCGCCGACCGGACCTGCGCGCCGATCCCAAAGCGGGAGCGGCATCGCTACACTGACCCGCCACAGATTCACATCGGGATGACGCTCCGCCCCCCATTTGATCGTCGGCTGAGGAATGCGCATGCTGCGCTCCTGTTCGAGGCGGGCTTCGGCGCGCTCAGATTCGGCATCGGCGGTTTTGAGCAGCGGCTGATTTTCCAGCAGCTCGACCCGCAACTTGTTCAGTGCGGGCAACTCGGTCGGCGCCAACATGACGTGAGTGATCTCGAACTGATCGGCCAGCGGCGCACCGGTCAACGCGCGCAACCGGTCCTTAGCCAGAATCACCCTGAGTTCAGCCGTTTTGGCGGAATTTTCCGCAGTCAGCGACTCGGCTTCTGATTTCACGAGCTCATAGCGGGGCGACTCCCCCACCTCAACCCGCAGCTTGACGCGATTGCGTATCTGCAACAGCAAGGCATGATTCTCAGCCGCCAACACAGCTTCTTCCTGGCGGCGCAGCACCTCGAAGAAAGCCAGCTTGACCTGCGCATACAAACTATTTCGCGCATCCTCCAGCTGCGCAGAACCAGATACAACACCCGCGTGGGCTGCACGCTCGCGGGCGTTGCGCAAACCGGGCCATTCCACAGGTTGCGACAAGGTCAGCGCGCTGTTATGCCCGGTTTGAGCACCAGGCGGCAGCAGACGTGAGCTGCCGGTACCAAATTCGATATCGGGATTGGGGAAAGCGCGCGCGGTGTCCAGTGCGGCATGCGCGCCGGCCGACTGAGCGCTGGCAGCCTTGAGCGCGGGACTGTGCGTTTGGGCCAAAGCCAGCGTCTGCGTTAAGGTCAGCGGCACTGCGATGGCTGGCATGCAAAACAGCCAGGGAAGCAGCACCGCTCCTGACATCAGGTGTAGATAGGTAAATTTCATGTTCGAATCCGTTGATTGTGTCGCCGGGGCGACAACAGGCGACGTCAGAGGAAGACGTCAGTCAGAAATCAGACGGATTCGGCAGGCGGGCGGTCGGGTGGCGGAAAGCTGTCGGACAGAACCACACGCGCCGGTTGCTGCGGGTAGCTTGCGTGATGCGAGACGAATATCGCGGGTGGGATACGAACGATCAGTGCAATTTGCTCAAAAGAATCATCGGCGTGAGCATCGGCATCCAGCGTCAGCTCGATATCGGTGTTCTCCAGCACGTCATGCGTCCACAATTCCTGCGCGCCGTTCACCCATAGGCTGAACAACAGCACGGTGGCAAGACAACAACTGAGCAGCATAGAACGCGAAAAAATCATCGCCGGATTATATCGCATCAAATTTTGATAGCAACCTGCATGATCATAAATCAGGCTGGCGAATCAACTTCGGCCGGAATACAGCGCCCGACCAACACCTTGTCGACGCGATTTTTATCCATATCCACAACTTCAAAACGACAACCTGAAACCTCAAAATGATCAGCCACAGCCGGAATATTACCCAGCACATGCATCACGAAGCCACCCAGGGTATTGAAGGAATTTTCATCTTCGCCCGGTAAGTTATTTTCAATTTCCAGCACAAATTTCAGGCGTTCGATTGGCACGCTGCCATCGATCAGCCATGAGCCATCCTCACGCATCACGATATCCAGTTCTTCGTAAATATCGGACGAAGGCAACTCCCCGACGATCGAAGTCAGTACGTCGGTCAGTGTGACCAGCCCCTGCAATTCGCCATATTCATCGACAATCAGCGCGCATTGCTGGCGGGCTTTACGGAAATTTTCCAGCAACTGGGTGGTCGTCACGCCTTCCGGCACATATAACGGCGGGCGCAAAGACTGCTCAACCGCAAGCGGTTTGCCTGTCAGCGCATCTTTGAGAAGATCCGCCGTTCGCAACATGCCCACGATATGATCCAGTCCATTGCGGCAGACCACCAGCCGGGTGTAAGGACTTTCGGCAATCCGGTTGCGAATCTCCGCTTCAGGTTTATCCAGGTCGAGCACGTAAATGTCATTGCGGTGCGTCATAATCGCACCAATGCGCTGGTCATCAAGGCGCAGCACGTTGGAGACGATCGCCTGTTCACTCTCGTGGAACACCCCCGCCTCAGCACCCTGTTCCATCAACACCCTGATCTCCTCGTCGGTTACCGGCGACTCCTCCTGGCGTTTGGCGCCGATCAATCGTAGCAGAAAACGGGAGGATGCCGAAAGCAGCCAAACCAGAGGCCGGGCGATGCGCGCGAGCATGTTCATCGGCGGCGCAATCAACGAGGCGGTTTTTTCCGGTGCCAGCAACCCCAGTTGCTTGGGAACCAGCTCTCCGACAACCACTGAAAAATAGGTCAGGCCCACGACCACCAGCGTCATTGCGATACTTCGGGCATAAGGCTCAACCAACGAAAAACTGCTAAGCCAGACCGTTAACGGATCGGCCAGCGCAGTTTCGCCGATCGCACCGCTCAAAATGCCGACGGTCGTAATGCCGACCTGAACCGTTGAGAGAAAAGTGGAAGGATCGTTGTTGAGCGCCAGTGCCGATTGTGCACCCGGGCTATCATTGTCGGCCAGTCTTTGCAGACGGGCCTTGCGGGAGGAAATGACGGCGATTTCCGACATCGCCAACACACCATTGAGAAGAATGAGAAAAAGTAGTAACGCGATGTCCATTAGGTAGCCGCTCATCACCGTCGGGCGTGCGACTTCAGGATTGAAGGGGGCGAAATTGTAACACGCTCCCGACACAACCTAAAAAGGCAAGCACGGCGGTACGGACATGGATCATGACCTATGCTTCAGTGCGATTTCAACACACTGACATCAGCATATCGTCACTATCCAGCTTCACTCTCTGATTAGCGGCTGACCTTCTTCGACCTTATCTTCTTCGGCAAACACCGGGAACAGCAGCGGCAGCAACAACAGCGTAAACAGCGTTGCCGAAACAATACCGCCTACGATTACCACGGCAAACGGGCGCTGTGTTTCAGAGCCGATACCGTGCGACAGAGCGGCCGGCAACAGGCCGATGCCAGCCATCATCGCGGTCATCAAAATAGGACGCAGGCGAGCAATCGCGCCTTCCATCACGCTATCGGCCAGTGCACGGCCGTTACGCATCCCTTCCATAAACTGCTCGACCATGATCACCCCGTTCTGCACTGAGATGCCGGCCACTGCGATAAAACCCACTGCGGCGGATACGGACATATGCAATCCGGACAACCCCAAGCCTGCGAGGCCGCCGATCAGCGTGAACGGCACCATCAGAATCACCAGTAAAGCCTTGCGCATGGATTTGAATGCCCAGAACAGCAGCACGAAGATCATCAGGATAGAGACCGGCACGATCACCTTAAGACGTTTGATCGCGCGTTGCTGATTCTCGAACTGGCCACCCCATGTCATCGTGTAGCCCGGAGGCAACGTGACTTGCGCATTTACCTTTTCCATCGCCTCAGCGACAAAACTGCCTTGGTCGCGTTTGAGCAGATTAGCTTTCACCGCCACGACCCGCCCGCCCGCCTCACGTCCCACGCGTGCGGCACCTTGCTTGACGTCGATGTTGGCAATCGAACCTAACGGAATCGAGCCGCCACCCGGCAGTGCAATCGGCAGATCACGAACATCATCCACTGCATTGCGGAATGGCTCGGCGATGCGCACGGTCACATCGAACCTGCGATCCCCCTCGTAAAATGAATTGACCGTACTGCTCGCCAGCACCGTCTGGATGGTTGCATTCACGTCGTTGATATTCAGGCCATATCTGGACATCCGCTGCCGGTCCAGCGTGATATTCAGTTCAGTCTGACCGCCCACCTTGATCGCGGCCACATCGGCCGAACCGCGTATCCCGGCCAGGATGCCTGCCACCTGAGTGGATTTATCTTCCAGTATTTCCAGATCGGGGCCGAAAATCTTGACTGAGATTTCACCCTTCACGCCCGACAGGGCTTCTTCCACGTTGTCCTGGATCACCTGGGAGAAATTGGTCGGCACACCCGGAATTTCCTGGATTTTGCGGGTCATATCCGCAATCATCGCCTCCTTGTCGGCAAAGCGCCACACGTCATGAGGATTCAGATCGGCCATCACTTCCAGGTTATTCGGCCCCTTCGGATCCGTGCCGTCATCCGGGCGTCCTACTTGCGTGGTGACATTATTGACCTCGGGATAGGTGTTCAGAATCTTGCGCACCTGGCGCTCGACTTCCTTGGTCTTGTCCAAGGCGGTAGCCGGTGGCAAACTGATGGTCAGCCAGATATTGCCTTCATCGAGTTTGGGCAGGAACTCACTGCCCAGCAACGGCGACAAGGCCAGCGTGACGATCAGCAATCCGACTGAGGCGGCCACAATTGCTTTGCGATAGTTTCCCGCCCGGATCAGCAAGTTGCGATAGCGCTGCTGGAGCTTATGCATCCACTCGCTGTGCGTCTCGGCCAGGTCCTTGTTTTTAACCGCGTAACTGAGCAGCGCAGGCAGAAGGGTCAGCGTCAGCAAAATCGCGCCCAGCAGCGCGAAACTCAGCGTGAATGCCACCGGCGAGAATATCTTGCCCTCGACGCGCTGAAAAGTGAAGATGGGCAAAAAGGCCAGAATGATGATGGCTTTGGAAAACAGGATCGGCGTACCCATCTCGATACAGTTCTGCTTGATCAGATGAATGCGCCAGCCATAGGTATGATGCTGTGTAATCTCACCCGCCTTCGCCAGTGCCAGTTTGACCATCAGGGCTTCGACCAGCACCATGGCACTGTCGATGATGATACCAAAGTCGACCGCCCCCAACGAAATCAGGTTAGCCGATACACCGCGCGCGTCGATCAGAATAAAGGCGAACAGCAAGGCCAGCGGAATGATCGCGGCCACGGCCAGCGCAGCGTACCAATTGCGCAAAAACAGAATCAGAATAGCGACGACAAGCAGTGCGCCAATGATCAGATTTTCAGTCACGGTTCGCACCGTATGTTTGACCAGTTCGGTGCGATCATAATAGGGAACAATTTTTACGCCCGCCGGCAACTTTGGCGTCAACTCGGCAATGCGCTCTTTGAGCGCCTCAACCACCTTGGTGGCATTCTGCCCCTTGGTCATTTGCACGATGCCCTGCACCACATTGTCATGCTCGTTGAAGGCCACCATGCCGGAGCGCGGACGTTCACCAATTGCAACTTCACCCACATCGCCCACCATGACGGTCTTGCCATTTTGGGCCGTGATAACCACGCGCGCGATGTCATCCAGAGTCTGGAACAGTCCGATGCTGCGCACCACCAGCGCTTCATCGCCGCGCCGGAGGATGCCGCCACCGCCGTTGCCGCTGTTGGCGCTCAGGGCTTGGGATAGCTGATCGATCGTCACGTTATATTTACGCAGCAGAGAGGGATTTACGCGAACCTGGTATTCCTTGACCGTGCCGCCAAAACTGACCACATCGGCCACGCCCTGAACTTGCCGCAAGGCCGGACGCAACACCCAGTCCTGCAATGCGCGTGTTTCCGACGGCGACATGCTCGCGGGCACGTCCAGCACATAACGATAGACCTCGCCGACCGCATTGGTCAAAGGCGCCAAGCCGGGCTGCGTGCCCGGCGGCAGGTTCACGTTTTGCAATTTTTCCAGAACTTGCTGGCGGGCAAAATAATCGTCAGTATTGTCTGCGAAGGTCAGCGTGATTACCGACAAACCGGTGATCGATACCGAGCGCAACTGCGTCATGCGCGGCACGCCGCTCATTTCCCGCTCGATCGGCAGCGTCACACTGCGCTCGACTTCTTCCGGCGCCTTGCCCTGCACCTGAGTGACGATTTGCACCTGAACATCCTGCACATCGGGGAAGGCTTCGATCGGCAGGTTGTCCAACGCGCGCCAGCCAAAAACCAGCAGCACCAGCGAGCCTGCCAACACGAACACACGCTGTTGCAGCGCAAAGGTGATCAGTTTTTCCAGCATCAGTCGATACCGGCAAGTTCGGCGTTAAGCAACAAAGCACCCACAGTCACGACCCGCTCGCCCACCTTAAGCCCCTCCCGGACGTAACTTTCATTATGGCCTTGCAGTCCGAGTGTAACGCGGCGGCGCTGCAATATCCCTACACCCTGTTCCACGAATACATAACTGTATAAGCCTTGCGTGACAATGGCCGTATTCGGGACGCGTGGCAGACTGAAATGCACGTCGGCAATCGGCCAGACGCGCGCATACATCTCCGGCTTCAATTTGAGTTGCAGATTATCAATCTCGCAACGCACCTGGATACGCCGGCTGACAGGATCGAGTGCACCGGCGATCACGGTGATCTTGCCGGTAAACAGTTCGTTTGGATACGCATCGACCTGTGCCATCATGGCCTGGCCTATTTTCAGCTTACCCAACTGTTGTTCGGGCAAATCGACCTGTACCCAGACATGATAAGGATCGGTGATGACAAACAGCGGAATTTGCGCGTCCGGACGCACTTCGCTGCCTGAACTGACCTGACGTTCGCTGATCACGCCCGCATGCGGCGCAACCAGCACATACTGTCCCGCAGCCCGGCCCGGGTTGCCATTCAGATTAACCAGTCTTGCACGGGCCCGGACGGCTTCAGCCTCTGCCTGACGGCTATCTGCCTCGGCATTTTCAAGATCCTTGCGTGCCAACCCTTTTGCCTCATAAATCAATTTGGCACGATCATACGCTTCCTGCTTGCGCAGCAGATCGGCATCCGCACGGCTGTTATCGGCCACGGCCTGAGCATAATCGGGGGAATCCAGCACCAGGATTCCCTCGCCCTTTGCAACCTGCTTCCCTGCTTCGGCCAGAATCTTGACGACACGGCCTGCAACCGGCGAAAAGACCCGCGCGGTACGATTGTCATCGTAGGCGATGCGCGCATTCAGTGGCTCCACCAAGGGTTCCGGGAACGCCTCGACCGCCATTACATTAATAAATGACAACTGCGGCGCATTAGCCTCGAAGTGCAAAGTATCGGAACTCTTGTGCGTAGCCGCCACAGGCAGTGCTACCGGCGCGCTGACAGCATGATAGTTCTGCCATACGAAATAGCTGACACCAGCCAATACCAGCACACTCAATATAATGACAACATTCTTATCCAGCTTGATCATGAAGCATTTACTCCCTGTGCGGAATTCGCTGGACGAGCGACCCCGTCTGTTTCTGTTGTCACGTTGTTCCACCAGCCGCCACCGAGCGCCTGATAAAGTGCTGCGGTGTCCCCCAGCCTGGCCGTTTGTGCCTGCACCAGAGAGAGGGAACTCAACTGATAGTTCTGCTCGGCTATCAGCAGATTCTGGTAGCTTACAAATCCCAACTCATATTGACGGCGCGTCAGTTCCAGCATCTTTTTACTCGCCTGCTCAAAATTGGCTGCTGCCTTGAGCGCATCAGCATCGGACTCGATGGCATGCAACGTATCCGCGACATTCTGCAGTGCCGAAATCACCGTGCTGCGGTATTGCGCACCTGCCTGTATCAATGCCTGCTCCGCGCCTCTCGACTGCGCGCGTAACGTGCCGCCATCAAAAATAGTTTGAGCGACGTTACCAATCACGCTGAAAAATCCGCCGCCGGCGCGGAACATCCAGTCGGGAGTCGAGGCCATGCCGCCCATGGCGGCCTGAATGGAAAATTGCGGCAAGCGGTTGGCAATCGCGACGCCATATTGTGCGCTGGCATCATGCAGCATGGCTTCAGCGATACGCACATCGGGGCGCTGCTCGACCAGTCTGGACGGCAGACTTAACGGCAATTCTTCCGGCAAATGCAGTTCACTGAGCTCGAAGGTCTCCGGCACATCCTGGTCAGGTGTATTGCCGGCCAGTGCGCGTATCAGATCACGCGTCTGCTCCAGCTGTTTACGCAATGGCGGCCGCGCCTGTTCGGCCTGCGCCAGCGCAGCTTCCCCGACTGCCACATCGATTCCTGCGATATAACCCAGCGCGAGTTGATGACGCATGATGTCCAGGTTCTCGCGGTTATTGGCGATCACTTTTTCAACTGCGGCGATCTGGGCGCGAATACCGGCTTCCTGCAAGGCTGCGGCAACCACGTTAGAGGCCAAGGTAATATAAGTCGCCTGCAAACGCATCTGCTGCATCTGCTCCTGCGCATGGGCCGACTCGACGCGCCGTCTTTGTAAGCCAAACACATCGGGGACATAACCCACCGTCAGCTGCGCGACATGAAAATTGTAATAGGCCGGGCCGTTATTCTTCAATCCAGGCCCGGGATTGGGATTCGCATAGGTCTGAATCAGCGTACCGTTGCTCTGCATACCGGGGGAATTCCCGCCGTTATTTCCGGCCAGTTTATTTCGCGAGGGCGAATAACTCACACCGACGGTCGGATAAAAAAAACCTTGTTGCGCAATGACACTTTGCTGCGCGGAACGCAATGCTGCCTGCGCCGACTCGATATCAGGATTGGCACGGAAGGCGCGTTCAATCAGCGCGTTCAGCTGCGGGGATTGAAACACTGACCACCAGTCAGACGGGATCTGTTTTGACGCGACAAAAGACTGCGCGCCGCCGTGCGGGGTATCCGTCGATGCCGTTTTTGGCAACAAGGGCTTTGCGGTATAACCGCTGGCTACCGGCGCATCCGGATGCTTGTATTCAGGCCCTGCGGCACAAGCTGCCAGCAGCGCCATCGGCACCATAAGCAGAACTTTTCTAATCAAGATTGAAAACCCAGCCATATTGGTTGCAGCAACCGCCTCTGGTGAGCGGTTGCAAAGGATGCGAATACTAGCAGACTCAGGCCGGTTTTAAAGCGCAGGAATCTCAAAATTTGTAAGCAATTGTATCTCTCGGCAAACAGCGCCAACTAAATCTAAATTTAACTTAAAAATCAACTTGTTAAAATAACAACGGGCATTATTTATACAAATAATGCCCGTTTCATTCAACCTGAAAATGCGGTCAGCCAACATGGCCTGAACAGAGGTTATCAGATTCATACTTGAGAAAGCCCGGCATGCCGGACTAATCTGCTCAGACCTTATCGAACTTCATCACCCCACCTTTGCAATCAACCGCAATCGTGTCTTTTGCGGCAAAACGGCCTTCCAGTATCAGTTTGGCCAGCGGGTTCTCCAGTTGCGACTGGATTGCGCGTTTCAGCGGCCGTGCTCCGTATACAGGGTCGAAACCGGCGGTCGCAATCTCGGCCAGCGCGCTGTCGCTGACAGCCAACTTCATTTCCATCGCATTCAGACGTTTTTCCAGATACTGCAACTGGATACGCGCGATGGATTTAATGTTCTTCTCATCGAGCGCATGGAACACCACCACCTCGTCAATGCGGTTGATGAACTCCGGACGGAAATACGTTTTTACCTCGCTCATCACCGCCAGCTTGATGACCTGATAATCGTCGCCGGTCATCTGCTGGATCATCTGACTACCCAGATTGGACGTCATCACGATCACGGTATTCTTGAAGTCGACGGTACGCCCCTGTCCGTCGGTCATGCGCCCGTCATCGAGCGCCTGTAACAACACATTGAATACGTCCGGATGTGCCTTTTCAACCTCGTCCAGCAGGATTACAGAATAGGGCTTCCTGCGCACCGCCTCGGTCAGCCCACCTCCCTCTTCATAGCCGACATAGCCCGGCGGCGCACCAATCAGACGCGCCACCGAATGTTTCTCCATATATTCGGACATATCGATGC
>JBBRBS010000065.1:0-11619 GCA_038205615.1 Burkholderiales bacterium
CCCCTCTTCATTGTCCAGAATGTAAAACAGCGGCGAAAAATGATCGTTTGCGATCGCGTCCAGCACGCTGTTGTAATAGCGCGTCACCAATTGCGTGATGTGATTAGACTGCTCAATGGATGAAAATGACGGCGGCGAGATGCCCTCTTCCATATCCCATATCCAGGGCAAATACTCGCTCGGCATGATGACATCCGGATTGAGTACCAGCGCGGTCAGAAAACCATCCAGCGCGGAAATATCCATACCATTATCCGGCGTGTCGTCGGACATCAAAAAATCGTCCAGCTCATCAATTTCGGCTTCACTCAATACTTGCACAGGCTTCATCGCGCGCTCCTTCAAGTTTTTAACAGTGTGACAGAAACGGGGTCTTTACGCCTTGGACAACAGCTTAAGCGCCTGGCGGATGCCATCGGAGACGCCCACCTCTTTGGGTAATTGCTTGGCCGCCCAGTCTGCTTCCTTGTCGTTGTAACCCAGCGCCTGCAACGCGTTGACGATGTCGCTACCGGCTGATGAGACTACCGCGCTCTGCATGAATCCCGCGCCTGTCACCGTGAACTTGCCCTCCAGTTCCAGCAGCAAGCGCTCGGCGGTCTTTTTGCCCACGCCGGGAATCTTGGTAAGCCTGCCGGCTTCCTTGTTCGCCACGGCATCCGCCAGGTCGTTCAGGCTCAATCCGGACAGCACAGACAAGGCCAGCTTAGGGCCAACTCCGCTGATCTTGAGCAGCAGACGGAACGCGATGCGCTCGTCATGCGTGCCGAAGCCATACAGCAGATGCGCATCTTCACGCACGATCAGCTGCGTGTGCAGCACGATTTTCTCGTTAAGTTGCGGCAGGTTGTAAAACGTGCTCATCGGCACGTCGATTTCATACGCTACCCCCTGCACATCGAGCAAAATCTGCGGCGGATTTTTTTCCAGCAAAATACCCGTTAAACGACCTATCATTTCAATATACCTTTACTATCTTGTTATTCCGGCCTGCGCCGGAATAACAACTATTCATTTATCAAAGATCAGCGACAGCGACAGCAAGGCGCCATGCACCAGCATCGCGGCGATGGTCAGCACAATCGCATTCCCCAGTTGCTGCGGCCGTGCTGCATCGCGCAACAACAGGCTGGCCGCCTTCACACTCAAAGGCAGCGCCAGCAAAGCCAGCAACGACAAAACCGGCAACCAGCCCAACGCCACATTCAGCAGCAGACAGCTATAGGCCATTACCACGATCAACACATAACCCCAGCGCGCGTGCTGTACATCCAGCCGCGCGACCCAGTGCAGCTTGCCCGCAACCGTATCAGCCGCTCGATCAGGGAACTGATTGATATACAACAAGTTTGTGACAAGCAGCGCATAGGACAGTCCGGCGATGACGGGGGCGCCGGCAAAACCTTTACGCTGCACGAAATCGGCACCTACCGTGATCAGCAGGAATCCCGCCGCCACGCACAATTCGCCCAGGCCCCGGCTGTTCAGACGCAGCGGCGGCGCAGAATAAGCCCAGCCGATAAACAACCCGACAAGACCAATGTACAGCAACTGAAAACTGGAATTTGCCATCAGCCACAGCCCGGCCAGCATCACGGCAGATAGCAACGCGAATCCAAAGTTGCGGGTCTGAATTTCCGTCAGCACACCGTTCTGGATGAAGCGGCTGCCGCCGGTAAATGGATATACGCGTTCCACATTGCACGCATCCGTGCCGTTCATCGCATCGTAATAATCATTTAGCACATTGGCCGCTGCGTGCGCCAACAGGGCTGCCAACAAAGTGACCATAGCGGCCATCACATCGAACACGAGGCCGTCGTGCCGTGCGATTGCCAGCCCGATCAGGCAGGCCATCAGGCTGGCCGTCAGAAATGCCGGACGGGTTGCGGCAAGATAGCGCGCAAACGGATTTTGAAACGCGACACAAGTGGGTTCCTGCGGCATCAAACCAGCCTCCCGCCACGAACACTGTATCCCTTGGTTGCCAGTGCACCCAGACCCTGCCCGCCATGCGCATGACAGATCGCACAGGCCAGCGCGTCTGCCGCATCAGGGCTAGGCGTGCCGGACAACTTCAACAAACGCTGCACCATCAGTTGCACCTGTTCTTTCCCGGCATGACCGTTACCGACCACCGCCTGTTTGACCTGCAAGGCGGTGTATTCACCCACCGGCAAATTCGCCAGCACCGCCGCGCAAATCGCAGCGCCCCTCGCCTGTCCCAACAGCAGCGTGGATTGCGGATTGACATTGACGAACACTTTTTCCACCGCTGCCTGGTCGGGCTTATGCTGCGCGATCACTTCACCCAAAGAGCTTAAAATGACCTTCAGCCGTTCGGGCAAATCACCGGGCGGCGTCTTGATGCAACCGCTGGCAACGTAATACAGTTGCTGCCCCACCTTGTCGATCACTCCAAAACCCGTCACTCGCAGCCCCGGATCAATCCCTAAAATTCGCACAGTCATGCCAAAAACCCCGATCCGAAGTGCCGGTGACGGGTTTCTATGAAGGCGGCGGCGCAGCCCGAGCTAAAACCTGTGATGCGCAGTCCAGGGTCGATGCCTAAAATGCGCATAAATCAAGATCCAAGATTCGGGAGTCAGGATTCAGACATAGTGCAGAGCAGCGGTGCTTGCTGGCTCCTGCATCCTGCATCCTGCCTTTCACTCTTCAATCACCGCAGTCGTATACACTTCCTGCACATCATCCAGATCTTCCAGCGCGTCGAGCAGCTTCTGCATCTTCACGGCATCGTCGCCGGTAAAAATCACTTCGTTGGCAGGCTTCATGATGACTTCTGCGAATTCGGGCTTATAGCCGGCGCTTTCCAGCGCCTGCTTGACGTTGATGAAATCATGCGGCGCGGTGATCACTTCGATGCTGCCGTCATCATTGCTGGTGATATCTTCCGCACCCGCGTCCAGCGCCACTTCCATCAGCCCGTTCTCATCCGTTCCCGGTGCAAAAATCATCTGCCCGCAATGCGCAAACATGAATGCGACCGATCCGTCCGTACCCAGATTACCGCCGTACTTGCTGAAGGCATGGCGCACATCCGCGACTGCGCGCATCTTGTTATCGGTCAGGCAGTCCACCATCACCGCCGCGCCATTGATGCCGTAACCCTCGTAGCGGATTTCCATATACTGCACGCCTTCGAGTTCGCCGCTGCCGCGCTTGATCGCGCGCTCAACGTTATCCTTAGGCATGTTATTGGCATACGCCTTGTCCATTGCCAAACGCAGACGCGGATTGCCGGCAGGATCGCCGCCGCCCATGCGCGCGGCCACGGTAATTTCCTTGATCAGGCGAGTGAAAATCTTGCCGCGCTTGGCATCCTGCTTGCCCTTGCGGTGTTGGATGTTTGCCCACTTGCTATGACCGGCCATATTGTTCCCCAAAAAGTTTATCGGGCGATGTTATCATTTCCACCTCCTTAACCCAATACGAGTCACTGCAAAGCGTCAATAAGCCCCCCTTCTGCTCACGAATTATCCAAAAAAACATGAAATCCATACTGATAGCCAACCCCAAAGGCGGCAGCGGAAAAACCACCTTGTCGGTGAACATCGCAGGATACCTGGCCAATCAGGGGCAGCGTGTCGCGATGCTGGATCTGGACAGGCAGAAATCGGCCACCCTCTGGGTCGCCACACGCCCTGCAGATTTGCCGGAGATCGTGACACTGGAGTCAAGCAAGGGGGAGGGCTGCCTCAACGACTATCTGGTCATCGATTCCCCTGCCGGATTGCACGGCAAGAACCTGGCTCATGCCCTCAGGCTGTCACACAAAATTATCGTGCCGATCTCACCGTCGTTGTTCGACCTGAATGCCAGCCGCGATTTTCTGAAAATACTGGCGGAAGAAAAAGAAGTTCGCAACGGAAAATGCCAGATCGGCGTGGTCGGCATGCGCATGAATGCGCGCACCCGCGCTGCAACCGCACTGGAGTGCTTCCTCGCCGATTCAGGCTTGCCGATCTTAGCTTACCTGCGCGAGACACAGGTGTATGTCAATGCGGCCTTCGAGGGAAAATCGCTGTTCGACCTGACGCCTCACCTGGCGTTTCGTGAGCTCGAACAATGGGATTTTCTGCTCAACTGGCTGGAAAAAGACTGAGCAACAACAAAGCTCATCTCCACGAAGTGGTTTGAGTTATTCTGCCTCGGCGTGCACCGCCTCCAGCGCATCCTTCAGCGTCTCTTCGCGCAATGCGTTGAGCGCCTCGGACAGCTGCTCTGCTGCTTCCACAACCTCGTGTGGCAAATTTTGCGCATTGGCATGTGAAATCAGCACGGCAGCTGCGCCAGCCACATTCAGCAGCATCGCACGTTCCTGCATCAACATCTCGACTTCGTCACCCAACAATTCGACTTCCTGCTTATTCATTTGATTCTCCTTTGTGTGTTTTGACGGCCGCGACCGCCAGCGCACTCATGTTCACAATACGACGCGCAGTCGCGGTCGATGTCAAAATGTGCGCCGACTTATTCGCACCCAACAAGATTGAACCGATGGTAACACCATCGCTCCCCGTCATTTTAAGCAAATTATAGGAAATATTCGCGGCATCCAGATTCGGCATGACCAGCAGATTCGCCGAACCTTTCAAACGCGAGTCAGGAAAGATCTCGGCGCGCAGATTTTCCGACAGCGCCGCATCACCGTGAATTTCACCTTCCACCTCCAGTTCAGGCGCCAGCTGTTCGAGTATTTCACGCGCACGGCACATTTTGAGCGCGGAAACGTTATCGTGGCTGCCGAAACTGGAATGCGATAATAGCGCGACTTTTGGCAACAAACCGAAGCGACGTACCTCTTCCGCCGCCAACATCGCCATCTCGGCGATCTGTTCCGCAGTGGGATCCAGATTGACATGCGTATCGCAGATAAACAGCGTGTATTTCGGCAGCATCAGAATATTCATCGCTGCGTACACGCCGACGCCCGGCCGGTGGCCGATCACCTGGTCGATATACGGCAGATGATGCTGCGGTTGTGAAATCGTGCCGCACAACATGGCGTCCGCCGCATTCATGCGCACCAGCATCGCGGCGATCAGCGTGTTGCTGCGACGCATTTCACGCTTGGCCGACTCAAGCGTCACGCCACGGCGCTGCATCAGGCGATGATATTCAGAACAGAACTCGCGGAAACGAGGGTCGTTTTCAGTATTGACGATTTCAAAATCCACGCCTGCCCTGATGCGCAAACACAGTTTTGCGATGCGCTGTTCGATCACGGCAGGCCGCCCCACCAGGACAGGCCAGGCGATCCCCTCGTCCACCACAATCTGCACCGCGTGCAGTACGCGCACATCTTCGCCTTCCGCATAGACCAGTCGTTTTGGCTCACGGCGAGCCGCTTCGAACACCGGCTTCATCAACATGCTGGAGTGATACAAAAACCCTTGCAGTTGCTCGCGATAGGCGTCCATATCGGCAATCGGCCGGCTGGCAACTCCGGTATCCATCGCTGCCTGGGCCACTGCCGGTGCGATACGCGTAATCAGCCGGGGATCGAAAGGTTTCGGGATAAGGTAATCCACGCCGAATGACAGTGCCTCATCGTCATAGGCACTGGCCACCTCCTCGGACTGCTCGGCTTCGGCCAGTTCGGCGATGGCGAACACCGCTGCCCGCTTCATCTCTTCATTGATCGTGGAAGCCCCCACATCCAGCGCACCCCGAAAAATGTAGGGGAAGCAAAGTGCGTTATTCACCTGGTTCGGATAATCGGTGCGTCCGGTGGCCAGAATCGCATCGGGACGATGTGCCTTTGCAAGTTCCGGGAGAATTTCAGGATTAGGGTTAGCCAGCGCGAAAATCAGTGGCTGGTGCGCCATGTTTTCAAGCATTTCCGGTTTCAGCACGCCGCCTGCCGACAAGCCCAGAAACACGTCCGCACCGGCAATCACGTCACTCAGCGTCCGCGCGCTTGTTTCCACCGCATAGCGCGCCTTGTTGTCATCCATCTCGGCTGTGCGCCCCTGATAGACCACGCCCGCGATGTCAGTGACGATGATGTTCTGCATGCGTACGCCCAGGCTCACCAGCATATCCAGACAAGCCAGTGCAGCGGCACCGGCACCTGATACCACCAGGCGGATTTTATCGATGTCTTTGCCCACCACCTTCAGCCCGTTCAACAAGGCCGCCCCGACGATGATCGACGTGCCGTGCTGATCGTCATGAAACACCGGGATTTTCATCCGTTCGCGCAACTTGCGCTCGATGTAAAAACACTCAGGCGCCTTGATATCTTCGAGATTGATGCCGCCAAAGGTCGGCTCCAGTGCGGCGATGATGTCCACCAGCTTGTCCGGATCGCGCTCGTCGATCTCCAGATCGAACACATCGATGCCGGCAAACTTCTTGAACAAAACAGCCTTGCCTTCCATCACTGGCTTTGCGGCCAGCGGACCGATCGCGCCCAGCCCCAGCACCGCCGTGCCGTTGGTGATCACCGCAACCAGATTGCCGCGCGCCGTCATGTTGCGCACTTCAGCCGGATTATCCACGATCAGCTCGCAAGCCGCCGCCACACCGGGCGAATACGCCAGAGCCAGATCGCGCTGGGTGATCATCGGCTTGGTCGCGTTGACGGATATTTTACCGGCAGGAGCCTGCCGGTGATATTGCAGTGCAGCTTCCCGCAACAGCTCGTCCATGATTTCCTCGCAGATTCAGATCACATGGCGATTATAGCGCGCCGACCTGCGGCAAGGCGGACTGCCTGCAAAACCACATTACCGGCTTATTTTCTTGTCACACCCGTCTTGAACAGGGATACGGATGAAGTCAGAGAATTAGCCATGTCGGTCATTTCTCGGGCGATCGTCGTGATGTTGGCAGACTCGCTCTTGCTGCTGTCAGACAGAGAAGAACTTACATTCATCGTGGATGAAATATAGCTGATTGACTTCGATTGCTCTCCGGTCGCATCGGCGATCATCTGCACCCAATTGAGGCACTGCTCAGATGCCGATACGATTTGTGCCAGCGCTTTCTGTGCTTCACCCGCCTGTTGCACACCGGACTCCACCTCACCGCGGCCTTCCCGCATCGCGTCAACGGAAAGTTTGGTGTCATTCTGAATTTTCTGGATCATGCCGGCAATTTCACCGGTAGCCTTGCTGGTTCGCTCCGCCAGATTGCGCACTTCATCGGCCACCACCGCGAAGCCCCTGCCCTGTTCACCGGCGCGCGCCGCCTCGATGGCCGCGTTCAGTGCGAGCAGGTTGGTCTGATTGGCAATTTCCTTGATGACGTTGACGATCTGGTTGATCTGTTCGCTGCTCTTGCCCAGCGCTTCGACGGTACAGGCGCTGGACTCCACCCTTCTGGCGATGTTTTGCATCGACGTGACCGTTTCTTCCACCACGCGGTTGCCATGGACCGCAAATTCGCTGGATTGCTTGGCGGAGTCTGCCGCCATCAGCGCATTCTTGCTCGTTTCGGCGATCGCGTTCTCCATCTGTGTTGCGGCGGAGGCAGCCTGCGCGCTCTGCTCAATGCCCTGATCCGCCACCTGACTTAATATGCCGGCAGTCGATTCCAGCCTTGTCGTCGTCGTATCGACATTAACCGCGCTATGCTTTACCGAAGCGATGATATGCTCGATATTGTTCACAAATTTATTAAAATAAATGGCCAACTCGCCCAGTTCATCGTGGCTTGTTACGTGCAGGCGCTGCGTCAGATCGCCCTCGCCATCGGCGATGTTTTTGAGCATGCCAACCGTATCCTGTACGCGCCTGACAATAATTTTGCGCAACAGATAGGTGAGCCCGAAACTCATCAATACCATGGCAATGGAAATACCGATGACGACCAGCATAATGCTCTGCTGTAAGTCCTCTTGCAGCGTTTTTTTGCTGTATCCGATACGCAGCGAGCCCAATACTTTCTTGTCATCACCGCTCACGTCGCGTTCATAAACCTTTATGTTGGGGTCATTGAGCTTTTCCTTAAGCCCATTGGTGACTGGTTTTTTTTGCGCATCATAAAAGACAGCAAATTCAACCTCGGGATCTTCGGTCATTTGTTTGACCAATTGCTCCACGGCAATAAAATCAAAATTCTGGTACGAGGGCGTGCTGATTTTAGCCATCAAATCGGCCATCGCACCGGCCTTGTTGTCTACGGTTCGATGTATCGACGCATTGCTACTCATGATCAGAAACAAGCCCAAGCCGCCCAAAGACAACATCGTCAACATCAATGTCGGAATCAGGAATTGTTTGCTTACCGTGTTGTTAAATGCGTTATTTTTCAAGATGTTGCCCCTTGCCATTATTGACGGAGCGAGGCGGATTGCTCCGCCCCACCCCGGTAAGATTCAGCGTTTAAAACTGAAAATTGAATGAGTCAGTAACCCCGGCTTTTTTCAACATTTCCAGGTTATGCTTGAAGTCGGCGGCAGTCGTGACGATGTAGCCTTTGATACCCAAACTGTCTTTCGCGGCCACAGCTTCGGGCGAGCTGTCATCCTTCAATCCCAGCAAACTGCCGGAGAGCTTTTTAACGACGTCCGCATTCGCTTTTTTGGAAACGATCAGCGTGTTGTCCGGATTTTCACCGTTATCCTCGCCTATCTTGGCAAGCATTGGATATTTGTCCTTTTCCTTGTCCCAAATACGGTTTTTGACGATCGCCACGTCAGCGGATCCCTTGGACAGTGCATCAATGGCGGCGCCGTGAGAGGCTGCCTTCATGATGGTTGATTTGACCGTTTTGGCACCCGGCAGTGACTGATAATACATTTCACCTGACGATGCGAGCGAGGTGTACATCACTTTTTTGCCTGCAAAGTAATCGGCTGAACCGGTAAATTTAGCCGCATCTTTTTGAGCAATCACCACGGCCCAGTAGGTACTGTTGCCATCCTTGCCGACGGGTCGCACGACCGGCGTGGCCAGATTCTTGATAATCATCGATCCTGCCACACCCGAGCCGCTGAACATGCCGTCGGCCTCACCTGCCGCGAACATCTGTGCAGCCTTGACATAGTTTGGGGCCCCGACCAGCGTGGCATCTACCCCCTTAGCCTTTAGATAAGCCACAAGCGGTGTATATTTTTGCGCGACGCCTTTTTCATCCTGCATAATAATTAGTTTGAACGGATCGGCCAGCGCCGTAGTCGCGAAACTGTTCAGCGTCACGGCGGCAACAAGACCGGCTAATATCTTCATCTTCATAATTAATTTCCATTTTTTAGGTTAAAAGTGACGCACATCGCGAATGCTTATCTGATTCTTGCATCGTCTGACAGACGGCTGCACATGCCGCCTTCTGCGTTTCGCGAGCGATCGGAGCATGCATCTGGCAGCGGAGCTCAGATTAATCATGTCGGTTACATTTGTATCTAGGAAATGTGCTTGATGTGCGCAGGATTAATCCTACAAACTATAGGACTTAATTTAGATTTGCACGGCAGGGCGTGTTTGATCAGTGCGGGGAAGAAAGGGTACAGCACGCAGCGGGCTGAGACGGTGTAAAGCAGCGCTGCCCCCGGTCACAAAGGGGTGCAGCGGTTCAAAGACCTGCCGGAGAAAACCGATCCGCAGGCGGTGCAGACAGCGTTAGCTCCTGAGTCCCGCCAGCATCTTCTCCAGCCGCTTCACCGAGACGATCACCGGCGTTTTGAGTTCCTGCGCAAACAACGATACGCGCAATTCCTGCAACAGCCAGGAAAAATCCTCCAGACGCGGATCAGGATTTCCCGGTTTGAGCTGGCGCTGCAAGGCTTGCAACAGCGGTTGCAGTTGGCCCATGCACTGCGCATCTCGCGCAGGATTGCTGCGCAGCTTCTCGATGCGCAGGCTGATCGCCTTCAGATAACGCGGTACATGCTGCAAGCGCTCATAGGGCGTGTCGCGAATAAATCCCTTGTGCAACAGCCATTCCAGCTGAGCGCGGATGTCCCCGTTAGCCTGTGCGAAGGCCTTGATTTGCGGCAACATTTTTTGCAACGCCTGATGCTCCGTGAGCACAAGGGATACCAGCCGCGCCAGTTCCTGCGCGATCAGCAGCAGACGATTTTTTCCTTCCTTCGCACGCGCGGTAAAAACAGCCTCATTCATCGGAAGCGGATCATTCAGGCACGCACGGTCGAACGCCATCGCAAGTATCTGCTGCTGCAGTTCCTGCTGCGTACCGAACGGCATGAACAACATACCTAGTCGCTGTGCATCCGGCAGGTTCTTTTCCAGATACTTCACCTGCTCTTTTAACGACAACATGAACAGACGGCGCAGACCGGCGCGATGAGCGAGCTGTGCAATCTCACGGGTATCAAAGGCCCGCAACACCACGGCGTCTCCCTCGTCCACCAGCGCGTTATACAGCGTGACATTCTGCCCTGCGCGATTCACCTCTCGAGTCTCAACAAAGACGCCGAAGCTCCATGAGGTACAGCGTTGCTCGGTATGTTTCTCTTGCTTATCGACGGTCACCGCAGCGATGACGGGGGCTGCGTGCGGCGCCAGTTCACTGTGCAACTGCGGGAAATTACGCGACATGCCCAGCTGCCTGCCATGCTCGTCCATCACGCGATAATTCATCAGCAGGTGTGCGGGCAACTGCTCCAGCCGGTACGCATCCAGCGGCACGTCCAGTTGCTTCGTCTCGCGTATATAGCGCGACAATGCCAGCATCAACGACAGATTGGTCGGCGGCACGTCACGCGCGAACCGGGCGGCGAACTCCGGCACGGGAACCAGGTTGCGGCGTATCTTTTGCGGCAAGGTCTTGACCAGCTGCACGATTTTTTCCGGCAGCAGGCCGGGGATCAGCCATTCGCAACGCACGGCGGAGACCTGATTGATCAGCGCCAGCGGCACGGTCAGCGTGATGCCGTCGTCATTCTTGCCCGGCGAAAAGTTGTAACTCAACGCGAAGCTGACGTTATCGATCTTGAGCTGCGGCGGAAACTGATCGGTGGTGATGCCTGCCGCCTCGTGACGCATCAGATCGTCTTTTTTCAGGTAAAGCAGCTTCGCATCCGTGCGCTCAGCCTCTTTTCGCCACGCCTCGAAGGTCGCGCCGTTGTGGATGTGCGCGGCGATGCGGCTGTCATAAAACGCGTAAATCAATTCATCGTCCACCAGCACGTCGGGGCGACGCGCCTTGTGTTCCAGCGCTTCGATTTCGCTGATTAATTTTCCGTTGTGGGCGAAGAACGGTGCTCGCGTGTCGAACTCGCCTTCCACCAGCGCCTGACGGATGAACACCTCGCGCGACTCCGCAACGTTCATCGGCCCGTAATGCACGCGCTTCTTGGCGTTGAGCAACAGTCCATGCAGCGTGCTGCGTTCGAATGCCACGACCTGCGCGGGTTTTTTTTCCCAGTGCGGATCGTAATAATGCCGCTTGATCAGATGGCCGCCGGTTTCCTCCAGCCATTCCGGCTCAATTCTGGCCACGCAGCGGGCATACAGGCGATGCGTCTCGATCAGCTCGGCCGCCATCACCCACTTGCTACCCTTTTTCGCCAGCACCGAATTGGGTGCGATGAAGAACTTGATGCCGCGCGCGCCCAGATATTCAGGCCCTTCGACGCCCTTCATGCCGATGTTGCCGAGCAGGCCGCACAGCAATGCCTTATGTATC
>JBBRBS010000066.1:0-11478 GCA_038205615.1 Burkholderiales bacterium
GGTCTACGCCGGACAGTAGGCCGCGTTCCGCTATCTGGTCGGGGTAGCCCATCTTGATGCGCATCAAAAAACGGTCGAGTTGTGATTCCGGCAGCGGGAAGGTGCCGACCTGATGGGACGGGTTTTGTGTGGCGATGACGAAAAAAGGCGTCGGCAGCGGGCGAGTGGTGCCCTCAATGGTTACCTGATGTTCTTCCATCGCTTCGAGCAATGCGCTCTGCGCCTTGGGGGTTGCGCGGTTTACTTCGTCAGCCAGGATCATTTGCGCAAAGATCGGGCCGGGGTGGAATTTGAATTGACTGCTGTCACGTTCATACACAGATACGCCGAGGATGTCGGCTGGCAACAGATCGCTGGTGAACTGGATGCGCCCAAACTGTAAACCCAGCGTGTGCGCCAGTACCTGTGCCAGCGTGGTTTTGCCGACGCCGGGCAAATCCTCGATCAAGAGATGGCCGCGCGCCAGCAGGCAGGCTAACGCCAGGCGGATTTGCTGCGGTTTGCCAAGAATAGCGCTCTCAGCTTGCCGGATGACGTTGTTAAGAGACGAATTTATGATGGTTGCCTGCTGTTCTTTTTTGCTGCGGGCTTGCGCTCGTTCTTCCGCCAATACTGGAACTCGTCTTCATGGATGTCAATGTCCAGTTCCATGACCCTGACCTGAAGGCATTCCTGAGCATGTGCGACGGCCTTGTTGTAAATCACCGGGCCGATTTCCTCCAGGAAGAAATCGAGAATCGCGCCCGCAGCAATATTGCCGAGCTTATCCTCCATTTGATCGGCCAGGTTTTCCCTGAAATACCGTTCAATAGACTCAGTGGCGTTTTTGCGCGCTTCTTTAGATATCTCGATGGTCATTTGGATTTTTTGTTCTCAACGTGTTTGAATGTCGATCTGATCTCGTTTGGCGATTAAACCATGATCAGCAGTCAGCCTAGAAAAGGATGGCGGCCACGACCTTGCGGTCTTCCTCCACCAGAATGTTGTAAGTGCGGCAGGCGGCCGGGGTATCCATGCATTCCACGCCGATGCCGGCATTGGTCAGCGCACGATACAGGCGCGGGTGCGGAAAGTGCTGCGTAACACCGGTGCCTAACAACAGCACTTCCGGTTTGAGCGCCAGAAAATACTCGAAGTGGGCTTCGTTCAATGCGTCGAAGCTGGCCGCATTCCAGTCAACGCGGACTTCGGCTGCCATCACCACGATGCTGGTGTCGAAGCGTTCGCGGTTGACCGTGACGTGATCGGCCGCGTAACCGGTGAACAGTTTGGTGTTGCCGAGATTGGCTAGATGTAATTTCAAAACGACCTCGCAAGTCAGACTATAAAGACATGGTTCAGAGTGTAGAGGCTAGCTGCGAGGCGCGTCAAACCTTTGGTCATCCTGCCGTTGTTTTAGGAACATCCTATTTCAAATTTGCTGTGCGCGGTCAGCACAGGTAAAATCACGCACTTTCGCGCTAGTTCCGTGCGCTTCTTTTGAGTAAAGCACAGTGAAACCAATTTTAAAATCCGATAAGCTGGCCAACGTCTGTTACGACATTCGCGGGCCGGTCATGGAACGCTCCCGGCAGATGGAGGAGGAAGGTCAGCGCATCATCAAGCTGAACATCGGCAATCTCGCACCGTTCGGTTTTGAAGCGCCAGAGGAAATTCAGCAGGACGTGATTCTGAATCTGCCCAATTCGTCCGGTTATTCTGACTCCAAAGGCATGTTCGCCGCGCGCAAGGCGATCATGCACTATTGCCAGTCGAAGAAGATCATGGGCGTAGGTCTCGATGATATTTACATCGGCAACGGCGCCTCCGAGCTGATCGTGATGGCGATGCAGGGTTTGCTCAATCCGGGCGATGAGGTGCTGGTGCCGGCGCCGGATTATCCGCTGTGGACGGCTGCGGTCACGCTGGCAGGCGGTACGCCGCGCCATTACATCTGCGATGAGGCAAAAGACTGGAATCCTGATCTGGCCGATATACGCAGCAAAATCACGCCGAATACACGCGCCATCGTCGTTATCAACCCGAACAATCCGACTGGTGCGTTGTATTCAAACGAGATTCTGCAAGAAATCATCCAGGTTGCCCGAGAGCATCAGCTGGTTATTTTTGCTGACGAGATTTACGACAAGATGCTGTATGACGGCGCTGTGCATACCTCAATTGCATCGTTAGCGGATGATGTGCTGTTCGCCACGTTGAACGGGCTGTCCAAGAATTACCGTGCCTGCGGATATCGCGCTGGATGGATGGTGCTCTCCGGCGAGAAAAAGCATGCGCAGGACTATATCAATGGCCTGACAATATTGGCGTCGATGCGCCTGTGCTCTAATGTGCCAGGACAGTTCGCGATTCAGACAGCGCTGGGCGGTTATCAGAGCATCAACGATCTGGTGGCCCCTACCGGGCGTTTGTGTAAGCAGCGCGATCTGGCCTATCAACTGCTGACCGATATTCCCGGTGTGACTTGCGTCAAGCCTCGTGCCGGTCTGTACCTGTTTCCCCGCTTTGATCCTGATATGTATCCGATCGAGAATGATCAGCAGTTCATTCTGGAATTGCTGGAGGCTGAAAAGGTGCTGGTCGTGCAGGGGACGGGTTTTAACTGGATACACCCCGATCACATCCGGGTCGTGTTCTTGCCGAATGCAGACGATCTGATCGACGCGATAGGGCGCATCGCGCGCTTCCTGGAGAGTTATCGCAAGCGTCACGGAAAATAAGCTGGTAGCCAGCAGCCAGATACGTTTTGCTACAAGCTACCCGCCACAAGCTACAGGCTCAATTAATTTTAGGAACTGATTTATGAAACCAATCAATGTAGGACTTCTCGGTATCGGCACCGTCGGCGGCGGCACGTTTGCCGTGTTACAGCGCAACTGCGATGAAATTACCCGGCGTGCAGGACGTCCGATCCGCATCGTGGTCGTCGCGGACAAGAATCTGGAATTGGCAAAGCAAGTCACCGGTGGCTCCTGTCGTCTGACCGATGATGCTTTTTCGGTGGTGAACGATCCTGAAGTGGATATCGTCATCGAACTGATCGGCGGATATGGCGTGGCGAAACAGCTGGTGATGCAGGCGATTGCGAACGGCAAACATGTGGTCACGGCCAACAAGGCACTGTTGGCCACGAATGGCAACGAAATCTTCAAGGCGGCCCAGGACAAGGGCGTGATGATCGGATTCGAGGCGGCGGTGGCAGGCGGTATCCCGATCATCAAGGCGGTACGCGAAGGCCTGAGTGCGAACCGCATCGAGTGGATTGCCGGCATCATCAACGGCACCACCAATTTCATCCTGTCCGAGATGCGCGACAAGGGACTCACTTTTGATACCGTGTTGAAAGAAGCGCAACGTCTGGGCTATGCTGAAGCGGATCCGACTTTCGATATCGAAGGCGTGGACGCTGCGCACAAGATCACCTTGCTGGCATCCCTGGCTTTCGGTATTCCGATTCAGTTCGACAAGGCCTACATCGAAGGCATCTCCAAGCTGGATGCGGTGGACATCAAATACGCCGAACAGTTGGGCTATCGCATCAAGCTGCTGGGCATCGCCCGCCGCACGCCTGAAGGGGTAGAACTGCGCGTGCATCCGACACTGATTCCGGCCAAACGCCTGATTGCCAATGTGGAAGGCGCGATGAATGCGGTTCTGGTGCAGGCCGATGCAGTGGGTGCTACGTTGTATTACGGCAAAGGTGCGGGCGCCGAGCCGACCGCCAGCGCGGTAATCGCGGATCTGGTGGATATCACGCGCATGCACACGGCGGATCCTGAAAATCGCGTGCCGCACTTGGCGTTCCAGCCCGATGCGATGGTTGATCTGCCGATGTTGGCAATGGATGAAGTCACGACCAGCTACTACCTGCGCCTGCGCGTTGCAGACAAGACGGGCGTGCTGGCAGACATCACCCGTATTCTGGCCGACGAGCAGATCTCAATCGACGCGGTGATCCAGAAGGAACCGGCGGATAATGAGACAGAGGCAGATCTGATTCTGCTCACGCATCAGACACGCGAGAAATGCATCAACGCGGCGATCGTGAAGATCGAAGCGCTGGGCGTGGTGGCCGGAAACGTCACCAAGTTACGCATGGAAGAACTGGGTAAATAACTCCCTCTCCCTGCCCCTCTCACGTCCATGTGAGAGGGGACTAAATATGAAGTGAGTAAGCTATGAAATATATCTCTACACGGGGCAATGCGCCCGCCAAGACGTTTACCGAAATCCTGCTGGCAGGTTTAGCCCCTGACGGCGGACTGTATCTGCCGGAAGAATATCCGCAGGTGTCGCGTGCCGAGCTGGATATCTGGCGTACTCTTTCCTACGCCGATCTGGCCTATGCTGTGCTGTCCAAGTATGCCACCGACATTCCGGCGGACGATTTGAAAGCGATCATCGCCAAGACCTACACGGCCGAGGTTTACAGCAATGGCCGCGCGGATTCTGATTTTTCACAGATCACGCCGTTGCGCACCCTGGTGCCGGGCGTGCATATCCTTGAGTTGTCCAACGGTCCTACCCTGGCGTTCAAGGACATGGCGATGCAGTTGCTGGGGAACCTGTTTGAATATGCGCTCGACAAGCAGCACGAAGAGTTGAATATTCTGGGTGCGACGTCAGGCGATACGGGTTCTGCTGCCGAATATGCGATGCGCGGCAAGCGCGGAATCCGCGTGTTCATGCTCTCGCCCAACGGCAAAATGTCTGCATTTCAGCGCGCGCAGATGTATTCGCTGCAGGATGAAAATATCCACAACATCGCGATCAACGGTATGTTCGACGATGCGCAGGATATGGTCAAGGCGGTGTCCAACGATCACGCTTACAAGGCCGCACACAAGATCGGTACGGTCAATTCGATCAACTGGGGTCGCGTCTCCGCTCAGATCGTGTATTACTTCAAGGGCTACTTCGCGGCGACGAAATGTAACGATGAACAGGTCGCGTTCTCGGTGCCGTCGGGCAATTTCGGCAACATCTGTGCAGGACACATCGCGCGGATGATGGGCTTGCCGATCGGTCAGCTGATTCTGGCGACCAACGAGAACGACGTGCTGGACGAATTTTTCCGCACAGGCGCCTACCGTCCGCGCGGCACTGATCACACCTACCAGACCAGCAGTCCGTCGATGGATATTTCCAAGGCGTCCAATTTCGAGCGTTTCATGTATGACCTGGTCGGGCGCGACGGGGCAAAGGTGCGCGAGTTCTGGAGCATCGTGGACGCGGGCGGCGCGTTCGATATCAAGGGGTCTGAATACTGGCATGCCCTGGCTAAATTTAACGTGTCCTCCGGAAAAAGCGCTCATTTCGACCGGCTCAAGACGATCCGTGAGTTGTGGGAGGAATACGGCGTGATGGTCGATCCCCATACGGCTGATGGCCTGAAAGTGGGGCTGGAACAACGTCGCCCCGGTCTGCCGCTGATCTGTCTGGAAACAGCACTGCCCGCGAAGTTCGAGGAGACGATTCTGGAGGCGCTGGGCTGTAAACCCGAACGTCCGGCCACAATGGAGGGTATCGAGAATCTGCCGCAGCGCGTGGAAGTGATGGAGACGGATGCGGCGACGCTGAAAGCTTACATTGCGGCGAATGTTCCTTAAATTACGACTGGACTCCCGCCTGCGCGGGAATGACGGAGGCGCATGAACAACCTTCTGCTGCTCATCCTCTGTTTTGTCGTCGGCATGTTGCTGCGGCGCTTCCGGCGCATGCCGGACAATGCACCGGCGACGCTGAACAGCTTCATCATTCACGTATCCTTGCCTGCGCTGACGCTGTTTTACATCCATCAGCTGAAATTGTCCGGCGACATCTTGCTGACCGGGCTGATGGCGTGGCTTGTGTTCGGTCTGTCGGCGGGCTTCTTCTGGCTGGTGGGCCGCTGGTTGTCTCTGCCGCGTGCCACGGTTGGCGCGCTGATACTGGTAGGCGGCCTGGGCAATACGTCGTTTTTCGGTCTGCCGATGGTCGAGGCGTTTTACGGGCAGTCGGGGCTTACTACCGCGATCATCGCCGATCAGCTGGGTTCATTTTTTGCGTTATCTGTTCTGGGTATCACCGTTGCGGGCATCTATTCTTCGGGCCGTCCCACTGCGCTGCAAATCTTCAAACGCATCGCGCTGTTTCCGCCGTTTATTTCGTTGCTGGTCGCGCTGATCCTGATCCCGGTCGAATATGCTCCCTGGTTCACAGGGTTATTGAAACGCCTGGGCGATACGTTAGCTCCCCTGGCGCTGTTGTCTGTCGGGCTGCAACTGCGTCTTGGGCATATCGCAGAACATAAGCGCAATCTGGGCTTGGGGCTGGGGTTCAAGCTGATTCTGGCTCCGCTTGTGATTTATTTGTTGTATGTGCCACTACTGGGCGCTCATGGACAGGTCATACAGGTCACGTTGTTCGAGGCGGCGATGCCGCCGATGATCACCGCTGCGATTGTGGCTTCCGAACACGAACTCGATCCGCCGCTGGTCAACCTGATGGTGGCGGTAGGACTAATCATGGCCTTTTTCTCGCTCACAGTCTGGTGGTGGCTGTTTCGGGGCGTCTGAGCTGCTGAGCTGGCTCGTAAGTGAGGCGCATTGGGTATAATGCCCCCCCACTTCATTCTTAAGGCCGCCGCCGTGTCCGATCGCCTCGCAGTTCTCTTGCAATATCTTTTGCCTAAACAGGCGCTGACTCGATTTGCTGGAACAGTGGCAGGTCTTCGTGGCGGCGTGTGGACGGCACGGCTGATCAAATGGTTCATCGGGCGCTATCGGGTCAACATGACTGAGGCCGACAATCCTGATATCCGCAGTTACGCCACTTTCAACGATTTTTTCACGCGCGCCTTGCGTAGGGATGCGCGTCCTCTGGCATCCACTGACTTTATTTGTCCTGTCGATGGCGCGATCAGCCAGTTCGGCGCGATAGACCACGACCAACTGTTTCAGGCTAAGGGTCACACTTACTCGACGACAGCCCTGCTCGGAGGAGATGCCAGACTTGCCGAGCAGTTTACCGATGGCAGCTTCGCTACGATCTATCTGAGCCCGAAGGATTATCACCGCATACACATGCCATGCGACGGGCGTTTGACGCGCATGATCTACGTGCCGGGCGATCTGTTCTCGGTCAATCCTGTCACCGCTCGCGGTGTGCCCGGCCTGTTCGCCCGAAATGAACGCGTCGTTTGCGTATTCGATTCCGCACAGGGCCCGTTCGTACTGACGCTGGTCGGCGCTACCATCGTCGGCAGCATGGCCACGGTCTGGCACGGCCTGGTCAATCCGCCGCGTACGGATGACGTTCGCGTGTGGCAGTATGACGACGAGCCCGTACTGTTGAAAAAGGGCGACGAGATGGGGCGCTTCCTGTTGGGTTCCACCGTGGTGATGCTGTTCCAGAAAGACGTGCTTCAATTTGTCGATACCTGGGCGCCACAGCTTCCGGTGCGCATGGGCGAGGTGATGGGGAAATGACGGTATGGGATGAGCGTTACAAAGGCTGCGAATATCATTTCGGCACCGAACCGAATGTGTTTCTGCTGTCACAGCGGGACAGGCTGAAGGCAGGTATGAACTGCATCGCGGTCGCCGACGGTGAGGGACGCAACGGCGTGTGGTTGGCGGAGCAGGGCTTGCAGGTGTTGTCTGTGGATAACTCCGCCATTGCCATTGCCAAGGCCCGCGCACTGGCGGGGTTGCGTGACGTTTCAATCGAATGCAGGCAGATTGATCTCATCGAATGGGATTGGCCTGAAAATCACTTCGATGTGGTGGCGGGAATCTTCATTCAGTTCGCGAATCCTTTGCAGCGTGCGCAGTTGTTCACGAACCTGAAACGCTGCCTGAAACCTGGCGGTCTGTTGATGTTGCAAGGCTATACCCCGCGTCAGCTGGAATACCGCACTGGTGGCCCGTCGCAGCTCGAAAATCTTTATACGGAAGCGATGTTGTGCGAGGCATTTCTCGATATGGAAATACTGCACCTGTCCGAGCATGACGACATCATCGATGAGGGAGCCGGGCATAGCGGCATGTCAGCGCTGATCGATCTGGTCGCACGAAAAGTCGCCTAGTACAGGCATATGATTAAAGCGGAGAGCACATTGAGAGTATTGACGTCGAATAATGCGCGTTGGCTAATTGCTGCTCTGGCGTTGTTGTCGGGGGCCGCGCTCTGGCACAGTTTTTCTTTGGAAAAGCCAAAAACAGCGTCCGCAAAGCCTGCGCTGACGGTGACAACCACGGCGCTCAAATCCGTTCAATGGCAGCGAAGCATCAGTGCCAACGGCAGCGTAATGGCCTGGCAGGAGGCGATCATCGGCGCTGAAGTGAGCGGTGTGCGCATTGCGGATGTGCGTGTGAGCGTAGGCGACACGGTTACAAAAGGCCAAGTGCTGGCAACGCTGGCGAACGATACACTGGCCGCCAATGAGGCTGAGTCTCAGGCGGCGTTAAGAGAGAGCGAAGCCGTGCTTGTTGATGCGAGCAGCAATGCGGCGCGCATGCGAAAACTGGTCGATGCGGGATTCGTCAGTGCGCAGCAGGCAGGGCAGGCCAATACCAGCGAAAATACTGCGCGCGCAAAACTGGACGCGCAACGCGCACGTCTCAAAGTCAGCATGCAAAGACTGACGCAGCAAAACATCACCGCGCCAGACGCCGGAGTGATTTCGGCACGAACTGCTACGGTCGGGGCGATCACGCAACCCGGTGCTGAACTGTTCAGACTGATTCGTCAGGGCAGACTGGAATGGCACGCCGATGTCACGGCGGATGAGTTGGGTTATATCAAAAAAGGCATGAAAGCCGAGCTGAGTACGGCGCAAGGCGGGCTCGTGCAGGGTGTCGTGCGCGCCATTTCACCATCGATCAATCCCCAGACCCGTTACGCTCAGGTGCTGGTCGATCTGCCCGCTGATCCAGGGCTGGTTTCTGGCATGTTCGGCCGTGGCATCTTGCTGCTAGGCTTGAAACAAGCTGCTGTATTGCCGCTGTCTGCTGTAATGATTAAAGAGGGGACGGCTTATGTACTCGCGGTGGGCGCGGATTCCCATGTCAGCCGAAAGAAGGTCGTGGCAGGTCGTCGCCAGGGAGATCAGATTGAAATTATCAGCGGTCTTGAGGCCGACACACAGGTGGTCGAATCAGGCGGCGCGTTCCTGGTTGAAGGCGATCTGGTGCGCGTGACGGGCAAGCTCAGATGAACGTTTCAGCCTGGTCTATCCGCAACCCGATTCCGGCAATACTCGCTTTTGCATTGCTGACGATGCTGGGATTCATGGGCTTTTCGGCCATGAAGATCCAGCTCTTCCCGGACATAGACCTGCCGATGATCACGGTGACGATCGCGTTGCCTGGCGCATCGCCCGACCAGCTGGAGGCTGAGGTTGCGCGCAAGGTCGAGAATGCGCTGGTCAGCGCGCAGGGGCTCAAACACCTGTACACCCAGGTCAAGGAAGGGGTTGCGATCGTCTCGGCCGAGTTCAGGTTGGAGCGCGACTCGCATGCGGCGCTCGAGGACGTGCGATCGGCCATCAGTCGCGTGCGTGGCGATCTGCCGCGCGAGATCAATGAGCCTGTGATCCGCAAGGTCGAGATTTCAGGCAAACCGATCCTGACTTATGCGATCGCTGTGCCGAACATGAGCGAGGAGGAACTGTCCTGGTTCGTGGACAACAACATGACCCGCTTGCTGCTGGGCGTGAAGGGCGTCGGCGCAGTCAGTCGCGTGGGCGGCGTGACGCGGCAGGTTCGCGTGGCGCTTGATCCTGAAAAAATGCTGGCGCTGAATCTGTCGGCAGCTGAAATTTCCGGCCGACTCAAACTGATCGAGCAGGAGGCGCCGGGCGGGCGCATGGATATCGGCGGTATGGAGCAGGCGGTGCGCACGGTCGCGACGGTGCAGACGGCAGAACAACTGGGTCAGATGGAACTGAGCCTGAAGGACGGTCGTCGCATCAGGCTGGACGAGGTCGCGACCGTTCGCGACACCATCGCCGAGCGCAGGCAGGCAGCCTTGCTCAACGGCCGTGCCGTGGTGGGGTTCGAGATCATGAGATCCCTGGGCGCGAGTGATGTCGAGGTGCTTGACGGCGTGACGCGGGCGTTAGCCAAACTCAAGCTGTCGCGCCCTGAAATTACAACGGAAAAAGTGTTCGATACAGTGGAGCGCATCAATGATGCCTATCGTGGCTCGATGGAGATGATTGTCGAGGGTGCGTTGCTGGCGATTATCGTGGTGATCTTCTTTTTACGCAACACGCGCGCGACCATCGTTGCGGCGACCGCCTTGCCGCTGGCGGTCATTCCGACTTTTGCGCTGATGTATCTGTTCGGCTTCTCGATCAATGTCGTGACCTTGCTGGCGTTGTCGCTGGTGGTAGGCGTGCTGGTGGACGACGCCATCGTCGAGATCGAGAACATCATGCGCCATCTGGAAATGGGCAAGCGTCCCTATGAAGCCGCGATGGAAGCGGCCGACGAAATCGGCATGGCGGTGATTGCGACCACCTTCACGCTGGTGGCGGTGTTTTTGCCCACCGCGTTCATGAGCGGTATCCCGGGGCGTTTCTTCGTGCAGTTCGGCTGGACGGCCGCGATCGCGGTGCTGTTTTCCTTGCTGGTCGCGCGCATGCTCACGCCGATGATGTCCGCTTATCTGTTGCGGCCGCGCGCAGCCCACGCAGACCCCGCATGGATGAATCTGTATCTCAAATGGGCCGCCTGGTGCCTGGATCACCGCACGCTTACGCTGTTCGCCACCGCAGTTTTTTTTGCCGGATCGCTGGGGCTGGCCGGCACGCTGGAAAAGGCGTTCCAGCCCAAGGACAACCAGTCGCAAACCCAGGTGTCTTTAACGCTGGCGCCGGGCAGTACCTTTGAAAATACGCTCGAAATAGCAGAGCAGGCGCGTGCCATTTTGGCTGCAAATACCTCCGTGACGCTGGTGTATACGGCGATAGGCGGCGGCACTGCGGCGGGCAATCCGTTCGAGCCGGCCGGGGTCTCTGAAGTGCGTAAAGCGACGCTGTCGGTTCAGTTGAAGCCCATGGATGAGCGGGTTGTGAAACAAGTCATAGAGGCCCAGCTTCGCGATGCGCTGGCGGCTTTGCCCGGTGTGCGCATTAAGGTAGGCATGGGCTCGTCGTCTGACAAATACCAGTTGGTGATCAGCTCCGAGAACGGCGAGTTGTTGAATGAATACGCGATTAAAGTCGAGCAGGAGCTGCGCACGATACCGGGCGTGGGCAATGTGGTATCCAATGCCGGCCTGTTGCGCCCCGAGATCGCAGTACGTCCGGATTATGCGAATGCGGCCGATCTGGGTGTGACCACCAGTGCAATTGCCGAAACCATGCGCGTGGCCACCAGCGGCGATTACGATCAGGCGTTAGCCCGCCTCAATCTGCCCGACCGTCAATTGCCTGTTGTGGTGAAGTTAAGGGACGATGCGAGGCAGGATATGGCGTTGCTCTCCCGCCTG
>JBBRBS010000067.1:0-11418 GCA_038205615.1 Burkholderiales bacterium
AGGCCGTGCAAGGAACCGGAGGACTCATTACGATGGCAGGAACCGAACTCAGCCAGGCGCAGCGGCAAATCGCGATAGCTGTGCAAACCATGGTTGAAAATCTGCACATGCCCCGGGCAATTCATCGGTTTTACCGCATAGTCGCGATTCTCGGACGCCGTGGTGAACATATTGTCGCGGTAGTTTTCCCAATGCCCGGATTTTTCCCAAAGCGTCTTGTCCATGATGGTCGGCGTACGCACTTCCTGATAGTCGTGTTCGCGAAACTTCCCACGCATGTACTGTTCGACCTCCTGCCATAGCGTCCAGCCTTTGGGATGCCAGAACACCATACCGGGCATCGTGTCCTGCATGTGAAACAGATCCAGCTGTTTGGCAAGCTTACGGTGATCACGCTTCTCGGCTTCTTCCAGTCTGTGCAAATAGCCTTCGAGCTCTTCCTTCTTGGCCCATGCGGTGCCATAGATGCGCTGCAACATCTCATTCTTGGAGTCGCCGCGCCAGTATGCGCCGGCCAGCTTCATCAGTTTGAAAACCTTAAGTTTGCCGGTGGAAGGAACATGCGGGCCGCGACACAAGTCGGTAAAGTTACCCTCGGTGTAGAGCGACACATCCTGATCGGCCGGGATGGACTCGATGATCTCGGCTTTATAGTGCTCGTTGATTCCCTTGAAGTAGGCGACCGCCTCGTCGCGCGGCAACACGCTGCGCACAATTGGCAAGTCACGTTTAGTTATTTCCGCCATGCGTTTCTCTATCGCCAGTAAATCTTCAGGCGTAAAGGGGCGCTGATATGAAAAGTAGTAAAAGAAACCGTTCTCAATCACAGGACCAATGGTCACTTGCGCATCCGGGAATAATTCCTTCACCGCGTGCGCCATCAAGTGAGCCATGGAATGGCGGATAATATCGACGCCTTCGGCATCCTTGTCGGTTATGATCGCAAGCGTCGCATCCTGAGCAATCAGATGCGAGGCATCGACCACCTGACCGTCCACACGGCCGGCCAGCGTGGCACGCGCCAGCCCAGCACCGATACTGAGTGCCACATCGGCAACCGTGACGGGCGCATCGAAACTGCGTTGAGAGCCATCCGGCAAAGTGATAATAGGCATTCTTTTTCTTCCAATAAGCGATGATGACAACATGGCCCGGTTCCGGGCAGCCTCGAATTGTCCCACAGTCACTCCACAAACAGCAAGTGAACCCAGGATTCAGGATCCAGGAAAATCGTTGCGCCGCTTTTTCTCGACTGCATCCTGCATCCAAGATCCGCCCTCCTGAATCCTGAAATATATAGTAAGCTTAACTATTCCTAACTCATAGTCGGCTCAACAATGTCAGGAATTGTCTCGCACCTCGAACCTGTCGCGGATATCTCCATTAAAACGTCAGAGAAACGCTCAGCACCTGCAGGATTGCACCGCGCAGCATCCGATGCGATTTCGCTGGCAGCCGCACTGCAAGAGCAGGAGTGGAGCACCGTTTTATCTGACAAAAATGAACTGGATCACTATTCATTCCTGAATAGTCTGCCCGGCATGGCTTGTCAGATAAGCTTGGATAAGCAGGGCAACCTGCACCTCCCCTATGTCAGCGAGGGATGCGTTGACCTGCTCGACATGACTCAGCCTGCATTGCAACAGAACCCGCATTTATTGATAAATTGCCTGCATACTGACGATGCTGCCGCCTTCTGGCAGAGCATGCACCAGTCTGCCGCACAAAGCACGCCCTGGAACTGGAAAGGGCGCATCATTTCGCCGCACAGCGGCGAAATCAAATGGGTCAATCTGCGGGCGAAACATCATGAAACCAACGCCGACGGCACGGTCTGGAAGGGTTTCATGGTCAATATCACCCCGAACAAACAGGCCGAAATTGAACTTGAACACTCACGGCAGCGCCTGTGCGAACTCTCGGCTCACATAGAAAGCATCAAGGAAGAAGAGCGCACGCGCATCGCACGGGAAATTCACGATGAAATAGGTGTACTGCTGACCGCCCTGAAAATGGATTTAGCCTGGGTGGCGAAACGACTGCCATCCGGTAACAGCGCGCTTCAGGAAAAAACGCAGGACATGGCCACCCTACTGGACACGGCAGGAAAAGCGTCTAATAATTTAGTACACAGCCTGCGTCCGGGCTCTCTCGATTGTTTTGGCATCGTCGCGGCGATTGAAATAGAAGCAGGTGAATTCACAAAACGCACCGGCATCCCCTGCAAACTCATCAAATCAAGCGACGATATCGAGGCATCAGACGAACTATCCATCACGCTGTTCCGGATATTTCAGGAAACCCTGAATAACATCATGAAACACGCCTCGGCACGTCATGTACAAGTGCACATTATGGAAACGTACACCGAGCACGACAAAAAACATATTGAGCTTATCGTATCGGATGATGGCTGCGGATTTGACGAGAGCGCGCAAAACAAACCGCGCTCATTCGGCCTGCGCGGCATCCAGGAGCGTATCAGCCAACTGGGCGGCAACGTGACAATAGAAAGCCATCCGGGGGAAGGCACGAAAATTGCCGTGCGCCTGCCGATCAAGGACTCAGACCGTAAAGGGGTTTAAGGTTAAAAGTCAGTTCAGGTCAGGATAAGTCAAACGGTACCAGGCCTTCTTTTCCGCCGAATAGGAGAAGCCCCAGCCTTGCAATACCGACCAGACTTGCTGACCGTATTGCTCATGATTGGCCGGACGTATCCACTGACTGCCATCCCGATCGCGTGAATCCTGATATTCGCACTGATACTTGCTGCAAAATGCCACAATCGCATTTTCACTCACACCCAGTTCCTGAGCGAACTTTCCTTCCCAGCTGAGCTGCCTGTCATCCTGATGCCGCAACGGCTTAGAAACTCTTGCAATATCAGCTTCCTGGGTAATATCATTGACGCTGATCGCGCCGATATCAACCCAACCTTTACCGAAATAAAACGATGGCGTGCCCTGCCTGGTATCGTAAAAGTAAGCCACGTTGTTTTCGCGATTAAATTCCACGACGTGATGATGCTTGAACTGCATGATGCAGGTGTGTACGCCGTGCTTCTCGTCGGTAAGTTTCGCGACCAGGCCTTTTGCATGGCTGCGAAACTTATACAAGTCCATATTTCCCGATGTATAGGCATCCCGCCCCAGCGCAAAATACATGCCCGTCAAGTCTTCGCTATAGAGATCCCAGAAATTCAGGCGACGCGGATTCGCCTTATCGTCATTTGATAAGAGCGAAAAAAACTCACTCAGCAATTGACGCCGGAGCCAGTGTCCCAGCATCGCGCGGGCCTCAGCACCACATTGCCATTGGTGTGCTGCCAGCCATGGATTCCCCCAAAGCCCGACTGAAAAATCCCTGAGCTGAGAATGAATATCGCGATCCTGGCACCTGGCATAACGATCCAGCAAAATCTGCAAACCCGTTGTCGCGAACAGCGGATAGTCGCTTAACAGCAGCAACAGACTATCCAGATTATCCTTGAACGTTAAGTCGTCCATACTGACTGCCGCCATCAGCGGCGCCATGACCAACTGCCGCACCAGCCAGGATCCGCTATCGAGTTCCAGGCGCCTGCAAATCTCGTCGAACTCCGAACGATCACCCTGTAATAGCGGGGTTTTAAACGAGAGTCCGGGATGTTCTCCCAGCAGATCGGGGTACTTGGCCAGCACGACAAGCCAATCTGGTGTGAATTCGCTGATTACAAATGCGGCCAGATATTTCGCCAGAAACCGTCTCAACGTCTCCCGGTTAGAAAGTCCGGTCAGGCTGTTATCAGGCGCGTCGGGGTCATAAGAGAAGTAACTGTTCAGCAGTCCCCGATAAAGCTTGCGGAAGGTGCGTCGCCTGTCTTTATAGTGCTCGGCATAGTCGAGCAATTTCTCGAACAGCTCACGACTTTCGATCAAACGCTCGGTGTTATTACCCTGTGCGCAGCCGTAGCAAACCAGACGGATCTGACGCACCCCTTTTATATGCTTGTTTTGCCGATAGCCACGAAGTGCGCCCTCTATCGTGCTCAGAGGGACACTTTCAAGCTGATATGATCCCTTGACCCACTCCCGCAAGCGGGCTCGTTCACTGAGTATCTGCAGCGAATCACCGGGGCGTAATTTAGCAAGCGCTGCCTGATTGAGCGTGAGCAGCTGGCCTTGCAGTTTCTCCAGAACATCCATAGCCTAGATTCGGCAACCACCAAAACTCCCGCGAGGAATATCGTTCAGCACAGGACGCTCCTCGCCCAGACCAAAAAACTCCATACGCAGTTCGATTCGACGACTTTCCTCCAGCGATTTTTTTGCGGAATTAAATGAATAACCACCGACCAGAAAGTAATCGCGCACTTTTTCTTTTTCTGCCGGCGTCAGCACGAATGCCTGATTAAGCGGCGGTGACAGCAGCGCGCACAACACACGCTGGCTGCGTTGCAGGCTTAAATTCAGATTCAGCAGATAATCACCGCGCTGGTCGGCGTAGCCTTCAGCAACAATACGTTTGAGCCATTTACTACCCAGCTCATCCTGTGCGATCACCAGCATCTCTGATACGAATTGACTCAGGTACTGAGCCTGCTCACTCGACAGCTGTGAGCTGCCCGTATCAAAGCGCGCACGATCACCGAAATCGATCACAGCCCGGTTCTTGTCGACAGATATCCCCGGATATTTTTCAGCAGCCTTCTCGATTGTGAGCAGCAACTGCTCGATTTCCTGTTCGCGTTTTGCCTTGGCGCGATCAGCCTCGGAAATATCGTTGGTGACAGCCAGCAGCGCTACACTCATGACCAGCAGAAACATGACCATCAGAGC
The DNA here is from genome assembly GCA_038205615.1 of Burkholderiales bacterium. Classification (GTDB taxonomy): domain Bacteria; phylum Pseudomonadota; class Gammaproteobacteria; order Burkholderiales; family Gallionellaceae; genus Gallionella. The sequence goes on from JBBRBS010000067.1 coordinate 4,818, forward strand.
CGTCATCAGATCGGCGAATGAAATCCAGAACGGTTTCTCACCTTCTTCCTTGTTGCGCCGACCCGGAATCAGAAATTTATTGATCATAAAAAATTGGCCTACGCGCTGGTTGCCGCATCCAGCGTGCTCTCCAGCTCATGTATTCCCTCGCGCAACAGCTTCACCGAATCTGACAATGCCTGATGGAATTCTCGATTAGCCTCGCCAACCGCCCGGGTCATTCCCTCGCTGAAAGATTGATGCGCCACGGCAATGACATCGGATATTCTTGACAGATAGTTATCCGCATCTTGTTGTGCCGAAACCAGCTTGCTCGTCGCCGACTCTATTTTTTCAAACACCTCACCTGACATAGATGCGTCACGGCGCACCTGTTCGGCCAGCAATTGCAAAGACTGTATCTGAGTGATCATCGCGTCGCGCGAAGTCTTGTAATCCCCGAACAAATCGCCCAGCCCGGCGGAGGCAGTCGACACAGAGTCGGCAGCAAGAAGCAGCTGAGCGGCAACGGCAGCCGATTTCTCCAGCGTGGAATTAACACTCTGACCGGCACGTGCGAAATCTCGGCTGGCCAGATGCAGGGTTTCTGCACTGGTGTTAAGCGCGGTCATAGCATTCCCAGTTGTCGCGTGCATCACCGTGACGGCCGACTTCATTTCGGCAACGGCTTGAGCGACACCCTCGACCACGGCCGTAATCTGACCATCGAGCTGTACGATCATGCCCTGGCTCTGCGCTTCCATGTCTTGCTGATGCTTGCGACTTATATCGGTTGTCGAGAGTACCTGCGCACTCAGCCCATCGATGACCGCGCCCATACGCTCAGACAGCTCGTTCAGGGAAGTTTGCAATTGCCCCTGAGCCTCTGCCTGGGATTGACTGCTCGCCAGACGCATTTGCTCGACGAATTCACCCAGCTTTTCATTCCTCAGCGATTGACGCTCCTCTGCCGCCTCATTTGATCTTGCGAGTTGCTCGATCATTGCCGCCATGCCGTGCTGCCCGGCCTCTCTTGCCTCCCCCGCCTCTGCGGCCATCGCCTCCAGCCTCACGACAATAGCCTGAAGCGCTTCCCGTGTTTGCCGTTGCATGATGCTCATGTCGCTGGCCTGACTGCCAAATAACGCTTTTATTTGACCATTGAAGTTATCGAACATAGTCGAAAGCATCGCTTGCAGCGACGCACCCTGATCATCGCGAGTATGCTTCAATGAACTGGCGATCTCGGTCAACGGCGCCCTCAATCCCTCTTCGATACTGGCCGCAATACGATTACCCAGCGCGAGCGATCCTGCATTGGCTGCTGCAATTTGTTTTTCAGTCATCTCGAAGAGCATCTGCTTGAGCTCACCCTTGAGCAAACCGGACGTTTGCGCGGAAGAAGCCTCAGAGGCCTGCACCAGTCGCGCCAGATACTCTTCACCCGCGCCGCCTTCAAACAGGCCATCGAGCAACTGCACCAGCTTCTCTACTTTCGCATTCAGCCGGGAAACCACCAGTTTTTCAATGAACGTGACGATCATCGCCAGGGTGATCGCAGACGCCGATACCAGAAATGCCTCTGACACACCGTGCAATAACCGTGTCAGACTGGCGCGCACGATCACCGGGTTTTCAGATACGACGAAGGACTGCATTCCGATCAACAAACCATAAAACGTGCCGATGATACCCACCCCGGTGAACAAACCCGGCAGATGCTTGAAAAAATCGGCTCGCAACGGGATGTCCACCAGAATGTCCGGCCTGAAGACCACTCCGGCGGGCATCGTAGAGCGAAAACGTATCGTTTTTCCTTCACCTGCCTGCTTGTGCAAGGAGTCTGCATATTCCTGCCACAGATGCCCCAGAATACCGTTATTCTGGAATATCTGATCCAGGCTACCATCCGGCTTGCCGTTCAGAGATGCAAGTTTTTTTATCACCCGGGACAATTGCCGCGACACGACAAACGACGGAAACAGGGAAAAAAATACGAACGACAGCAGTAGCACCCCGAGTATCGCGGCGAATATATGAATATGCTGGGGCAGGCCGATGAATGTTGTCATGATTGATTTACTGAAATTTTTACGCGGCTCTAACAGACTGTCGGGCGCGCGAATTATGACTCAAGTTCTATCTTCGAGGTTGGCAATTTACTTTATCGCTGCTGCTAACCTTAACACCCCTTATAATAGTCACATTGTTTCAATTGGAATTGCACTCGTGAACGACACCACCCGGCAAGATAAAGCAGTACTGTTTGCTGACGTGAGTGGCAGCACACACCTGTACGAGGTACTGGGTGATGCGCGCGCATTCAACGCGGTCAATAGCTGCCTCGATATTTTGCGACGCCTGACGCTGACACACTCAGGTCAGGTCGTCAAAACCATCGGCGACGAGATCATGGCCGTCTTCCCGAACGCGGTTTCTGCGGCGCAAGCCGCTTGCGAAATGCAAATGGTAGTGAACAACAAGCCACCTATCGACAATATCCGCGTCGGCATTCGCATCGGTTTTCATTGCGGCCCGGTACTGGAAAATAACGGCGATGTTTTCGGTGACACGGTCAACATTGCTGCGCGCATGACAGAAATAGCCCAGGCACAGCAGATCATCACGACAGGGGCTACGGTTGCAATGCTCCCGCCCATCATGCGTACCAGCACACGTACGCTCAACAGTCTGTCGATCAAAGGAAAGACCGAAGACATCGAGGTACTCGAAGTCATCTGGCAGGAAAGCGAAGAATTGACCATGATGGTCGGCAACACCTACAACACCTTGACCAGCGAACCTGTTCTGCAGCTGATTCATCAGAGCAATACGCATATTATCGATGCAGCTCACCCGTCCCTTACAATCGGACGAGATGAACAGGCGGATATCGTCATTCAGGATCGGCGCGCATCAAGGATGCATGCAAAAATTGAGCGTAGACGCGACAGATTCATTCTGGTTGACCTGAGTTCAAACGGCAGCTTCGTGATCATCCAGGGGGAAAATGAAGTTCAGCTGCGGCGCGAAGAAATGGTATTGCGCGAAACTGGCACAATCAGCCTAGGGCACTCATACCAGAAAGATCCCACCGAATTTATAAAATTTTCTGTAACTATCAAATAGTTAGATTAAAGAACCTCACCTTGACGAGGACAGCAGAAAATACACAACGCCCGCCGTCAAAATAGTCAAAGAAACAATTATTATCAATAACTTGCGAAATTCTTTCTGCTTTTCGATCGCGGCCTTTTTCTCGGCCTCTCTTCTCTGACGATTAGCGAACAGCGCTTGTTCTTTTTCAGCGGCTATTTCAGCTTCCTGCGCTGCCAATTCCGCCTCTGCGCGTAAACGCTTTTCCTCTACCTCAGACTCAGCCTGCTTTTCAGCCAATTCCCGTGCAGCCTGCAACTGCACCCTCGCCTGTTTCTTGCGCTGCACCTCCTCTGCCAACTGGCGCCTCGTCTCTTCTTTCATTTTTCGTTCTGCATCGCTGTCAGCTTCCCTTTGGGAGACGACGTCGGCAACTTTTGCAGCACGTTCTGACAAGGTCAACGCCAACTCTTTAGCGCGCTGCGCCTGCTGCAGCGCTGCTTTTTCGCGTCTGATCGTATCGAGCGCCCGGTCTTCCTCTGCTTCGTTTTTAAGTTCCACAATCTTGCGTGCCAGCAGCGCCTTCGTCTCAATCTCTCTGACACGTCTGTTTTCAGCGTCAGCCTGAAGTTTTTCTTCTAGCGCCGCTTGCCTGATACGCGCCGCCTCTTCCGCTGCAGATGCATTTTCCAGAGCTTCGATACGCGATTTCGCCGATTGCGCAAACCCGCCGTCAGGAAACTCCTGTAAATAATGACTGAAATCAGCTGTGTTTAGACTATGTGAAATGCGCTGCCAGGCCGCGATATCAGCCTCACGCCAAGAACCAATTGAATTAGCGCGATTAGGCAACTCGAGTGTTTCATCACAGGCTTGCGCATCATACGCTGCACGCCCGGTGCCCTCCCCAGGCGCATGCTCGGCAGCCGGCACCGTCAGCGCCGCCGCTTTTAACGCCTTTAAAAATTTTCTGGCACTTTGAAAACGATCTTCCGGTCGTTTGGCCATCGCCTTCGCTACCACGACGTCGAGTTGCCGGCTGACATCCGGATTAAGCTGTGAAGGCGGGGTCGCCTCCCGATGAACGGCTTGGTGCATGATGGCAATCACGCTGCCGACGAAGGGGCGTTCGCCGGTCAGGATCAGGTACAGAATGACACCGGCCGCATAAAGATCGGCGCGATTATCCACGTCATACCCCATGAATTGTTCCGGCGCCATATAAGTTGGCGTGCCTAATACCACGCCAACCTGGGTGTGCCCCGACGCATCGATCTTGGCAATGCCAAAATCTGCAATTTTCACCTTTTTATCTTCGGTGATCATGATGTTGGCAGGTTTAATGTCACGGTGCACGATGCCGTTTGCATGCAGGTAATCGAGCGCGTCGAGCAACTGAATCACGATGCGCAACCCTTCGCTGATTGACAAACGTTTGCCCTGATCGAAATACTCACTCAATTCACGGCCGCGAACCAGTTCCATCACGATGTAGGCCATCTCATCGTTCTCGCCGTATTCGTAGATAGAGATTATCTTGGCATGGGAAAGTCGGCCGGCCGCGCGCGCCTCGCTACGGAACCGGTTAAAGATATCCTCGGCGTCATTCGTGTGTATGCTTGACTTGAGAATCGTCTTGATCGCAACAGGGCGTTCAATCAGCGTATCGAACGCCTCATAGACTACCCCCATCGCACCCCGGCCCAATTCTCCGACAATTCGGTACTTGCCCAACATTTCCATGTTATTCATATCGTTCAATCAAATTCCACACATCATCGCCAACTTGCTCCAAGTGCGTAATGTAGCTGGCGTGACGTGAATCCGCAATTAAGCTGACTGGTAAAAATTGTTTTGAAGTAAAATCGGCGCGAGCGGCGTCCATTTCTAAAGGCAGCTTTCAAACCAGCAAGCAATCAGGATAGATACAACATGATCAACATTCTTGTCGTCGACGATCATTCCTTGATCCGAAAAGGATTGAAGCAGCTGCTCGAAGACAGCCCGGACCTGAAAATCACCGGCGAAGCGGCCAGCGGGATTCAGGCGACAACCATGCTGCGCACCCATCACTTCGACTTGATGCTGCTGGATATCAATTTGCCAGACAAACACGGTATCGAGGTGCTCAAGCAATTCAAGGCAGAGCAACCTGAACTCAAGATTATTGTATTGAGCATGTACCCGGAAGATCAATATGGCGTGCGGGCGCTCAAAGCCGGCGCCATGGGCTATATCAACAAACAAAGCGCATCGGATGTGCTGATCAAGGCGATCAGACAGGTTATCAGCGGGAAAAAATACATCAGCGAAACCGTGGCTGAGCAACTCCTGAACAACCTGATCGGCGAATCACAGGAATTGATGCACCAGAAACTGTCCAACCGCGAGTATCAGACCCTGTGCCTGATGGCCTCAGGCAAAGCATTAAGTGACATATCCCAGATCATGACGCTCAGCCCAAAAACAGTGAGTGTTTACCGCAGCCGCATGCTGGCCAAAATGGGTTTTACCAACAATGCCGAAGCTATCCACTACGCCATCACCCATCACCTGGTTGAACACAAGGATTAAAACTGTATCATCATATTATTTTTTGCACCCTATATTCATATAGACACGATCATTGCCGCAATCAACTCCTCAGAGATTGAACCATGAACAATAAAAACCCATCAGAAGTCGCCCGTGAAACATTAAAAATGCTGGCACAGCGCAGACTGCTGCCGACACCCGACAATTACGCGAACATTTTCGCCGAAATCAGCGGCACACCAGCGGTGAAAAACGACGGTGCGGAAAAAGTATTACGCAACATGATTGAACACTTGCTTCAGACGGAGAAAGCCGCCGGCACGGGGCTTGCCTTGAAAAAAATGCTGGCTGAGGAAAAGTGGGATCAGTGTTTCAAGGAAATCGAAAAGGTTCTGCCCAAGACACAGAAGGACGATGCGGACGATCAGACCTGGCCTGTTTTGATTCGCGAGCTGTTACGCCAGCTCGACCTGCCCCACAAAGGACTGACGGTCTCGCGAAAAAAGGAAGGGGTGGAAACCGTACTGGCGCGATTCTCATCCAAGCCTGAAATTTTGTTTGAAAAGTTGAGCAATCTGATTCGTTCATGGTCCGAATCCCCTGCCACAACCGGCCTGACGGGTGACGCAGCAGCCACTCCAGCTACTGCCACGCCCGCCATCGTCACGGGCTCTTTAGCCAAGACCGATGAGCATGCCGCCGAGATGCTCGGCAAGCTTGCCGAGTTACTGGCAAAAACACTGGAAAGCAGCGCCAGCACCCAACCGGAACTGACTGATGAAATACGCGCGCTCACAACGCAAGTGCGCGGAATTAAGACCCACGAACAGGTGACGGAACTCGCCAAGCAACTGCGGCAATTCTGGCTCAAGGTTGAATTACGCGGCGGCGATCAAACCCGAATACAGGAAGGTCTGGTACGTCTTTTGCGTCTGTTGGTCGAAAATGTGGGCGAGATGGTCGAGGATGAAGAATGGCTGCACGGACAAAT
>JBBRBS010000068.1:0-11100 GCA_038205615.1 Burkholderiales bacterium
GAAGCCAGGTTGCAGTATTGCTTGGCAACTTCGCCCAGCAGCATCCGCAGGCAGCACAGATTGCAAGCCTGGCTGAACAAATCGCCGCCTTGTGCGACGGTAAATTCGGCTTTCTGGGTGAAGCCGCAAACAGTGTAGGAGGTTATCTGGCCGGCGCTGTCCCATTTGCAGAAACCGTGCATGGCATGAATGCCCAGCAGATGCTGGACAAGCCACGCAAGGCTTACTTGTTGCTCAATGTTGAGCCTGAGCTCGATATGGCAAATCCGCAACTGGCAATGAGTGCGATGAAATCTGCAGATATGGTGGTTTGTCTGTCGGCCTTCAAACATCAAGGGATGGATTATGCGGATGTGATGTTGCCTGTCGCGCCGTTCACCGAAACGTCCGGCACCTTCGTCAATACGGAAGGTCGTGCGCAAAGTTTCAAGGGGGCAGTCAAACCGTTGGGTGAAGCGCGTCCGGCCTGGAAGGTGTTGCGCGTGTTAGGCAATCTGCTGGATGTGCCTGGATTCGGTTTTGATTCGAGCGAAGCTGTCCGTGATGAAGGTCTGAATGCAGCTGCTATTGCCGATAAGTTGAACAACCATATGGGCGAGATCAAGCTGGACACAGCAGTTGCCGCCAGCGGGCTGCAACGTGTGAGCGATGTGCCGATCTATTTCGCTGATGCGCTGGTGCGTCGTGCTTCCTCGTTACAGAAGACACACGATGCAGCAGCCCCTTGCGTGATGCTCAACAACCGTGAATTGCAAAAGCTGGGTATTCAGTCTGGCGATAGCGTGCGGGTCACTCAGGATAATGCGAGTGTGGTGCTGAGCGTGCAATTGAATGACCAGTTGCCGCAGGGCACTGTTCGTATTGCTGCAGGTCATCCGGCCACCGCTGCGCTGGGTGCGATGTTTGGAACGATAACCGTGGAGCGTGCATGATGGAATGGCTACAACCCATACAAAACCTGTTAGGCGCAGCCTGGTTGCCGCTCTGGACCGTGGTCAAGATCATGCTGATCGTGGGGCCCTTGATGGGGGCGGTCGCTTATCTGACGCTAGCTGAGCGTAAAGTGATCGGCTGGATGCAGATCCGTATCGGTCCCAACCGGGTCGGTTATTTTGGCCTGCTGCAACCGTTAGCCGACGGCCTGAAACTGTTCATGAAGGAAATTATCGTCCCCTCCGGTTCGAATAAATTCCTGTTTGTGATCGCGCCCATCATGGTGCTGATGCCGGCGCTCGCAGCATGGGCAGTCGTGCCGTTCAATGCGGAACTGGTTCTGTCGAATGCCAATGCCGGACTGTTGTATATCCTGGCGATGACCTCTCTTGGTGTGTACGGTGTGATCATCGCAGGCTGGGCCTCGAACTCGAAGTATGCCTTCTTAGGTTGTCTGCGCTCGGCAGCACAGATCGTATCGTACGAAATCGCGATGGGATTTGCGCTGGTCACCGTGTTGATGGCCGCGCAGAGTCTGAATCTGGGCGAGATCGTCAAGGGACAGCATGGCAATTACGGTATGCTCAACTGGTACATCATTCCTCTGTTCCCGATGTTCATCGTCTATCTGATTTCAGGTGTGGCGGAGACTAACCGCGCGCCGTTCGACGTGGCCGAAGGTGAGTCGGAGATCGTCGCCGGTTTCCACGTTGAATACTCAGGTATGGCCTTCGCTCTGTTCTTCCTGGGTGAATATGCCAACATGATACTGGTCGCCTTCCTGACCTCGATCATGTTCCTGGGGGGATGGTTGTCACCGGTGCCTTTCCTGCCGGACAGCATCGTCTGGATGTTTGGCAAGGTGGCCTTCGTGCTGTTCCTGTTCCTCTGGTTCCGTGCAACTTTCCCTCGCTATCGCTATGACCAGTTGATGCGTCTGGGCTGGAAGGTGTTTATCCCGGTATCGCTGATCTGGGTCGTGGTAGTGGGTGCGTGGATGCAAACCCCCTATTGGCTGTGGTAGGGCAGTGATTAATCACGCTCGCACGAGGATATAAAATGGAAAAAATAAAAGATTTCTTTAAGACTTTTCTGCTGGTTGAATTGCTCAGAGGGATGGCGCTGACCGGACGTTACATGTTCGCCCGCAAGATCACCGTGCAATTCCCTGAAGAGAAGACTCCGCAGAGCTTTCGCTTTCGCGGTCTGCATGCGCAGCGTCGCTATGAAAATGGCGAAGAACGCTGCATCGGTTGCAAGTTGTGTGAGGCCGTCTGTCCGGCTCTCGCGATCAAGATTGAAGTTGCAGAACGTGAGGACGGTACGCGCCGCACCACTCAATACGATATCGATCTGACCAAGTGCATTTTCTGTGGCTTCTGTGAAGAATCCTGCCCGGTTGATGCGATCGTTGAGACGCGTATATTTGAGTATCACGGTGAGAAGCGCGGTGATTTGTATTACACCAAGCCAATGTTGCTGGCGGTAGGCGATAAGCATGAAGCGCAGATCGCCCGTGACCGTGCGGCGGACTCGAAGTACAGATAACAACGGTTTTCGGTTAACTGTAAACAGCCAACTGCAAACAGTATTTTAGGGATGAATTCATGAGCTTTTTCGATGTGGTTTTTTATCTGTTCGCGACAATTACCGTTCTGGCGGGGGTCGGTGTGGTGGTTGCACGCAATCCGGTGCATGCGGCGCTGTTTCTGGTGCTGGCCTTCTGTAGTGCAGCCGGCATCTGGATGCTGCTCGAAGCCGAGTTTCTCGCTATCACGCTGATCCTGGTCTACGTCGGCGCCGTGATGGTTTTGTTCCTGTTCGTCGTGATGATGCTGGACATCAATCTGGTCAAGCTGCGTGAAGGGTTCTGGCGCTGGTTCCCGTTTGGCGCGCTGCTGGCAGGACTGATGGTATTCGAGATGATCTGGGTGCTGGGTTCGCGTCAGACCGCTGATGTATCCAAAGCGATTGTCCATGCAAGCGACTACAGCAATACCAAGGAGCTGGGTCGTCTGATCTACACGCATTATGTTTATCCGTTTGAGATTGCAGCGGTGATTCTGCTGGTGGCTATGGTCGCCGCAATCGCACTGACCCTGCGCCGTCGTACCGGAGTCAAGTCGCAAAATGTAGCTGAGCAGGTCAAGGCCAAGAAGGCGGATCGCCTGCGCATCGTCAGCATGAAGTCAGAACCCAAACAGCAGTAAGTAGAAAACAGTGTGTGGAGAGTTGGGAGTGGCAAGATCTACTCGCGATTCGCCACTCGCCAATTAAATCAAGGGAGCGAAAATTAAAACATGGTAACCCTCTCACATTATCTGGTGTTTAGCGCGGTGCTGTTTGCCATCAGCGTTGTCGGCATCTTTTTGAACCGCAAGAATGTGATCATTCTGCTGATGTCCATCGAGCTGATGCTGCTGGCCGTGAATACCAACTTTGTCGCGTTCTCGCATTATCTGAACGATACGGCTGGACAGGTTTTCGTTTTCTTCATATTGACCGTGGCCGCTGCAGAAGCTGCAATCGGTCTGGCGATCCTGGTGGTGTTGTTCCGCAATTTGCGCACGATTAACGTTGATGATCTCGGCAGTTTGAAAGGCTGATGTAATGGATATTCAAACCTATTACCTGTTAGTGCCGCTGGCACCTTTGTTCGGCGCAATCGCAGCAGGCCTGTTCGGCAAGCTGCTCGGACGCACGATGACCCACCGTCTGACTATCGCGATGATCGGCGTGTCGCTGTTCTCCGCGATTCAGATATTTCAGGATGTGATGGCCGGCCACACCTTCAATGGCCCTGTCTACACCTGGCTGACTTCTGGAGATACCAGCTTTCATGTAGGCTTCCTGATCGACCGGCTGACCGTCACGATGATGCTGGTCGTCACTTCCGTGTCATTAATGGTGCATATCTACACAATCGGCTACATGTCGGAAGATGCTGGCTATCAGCGTTTCTTCAGCTACATCTCGCTGTTCACCTTCTCGATGCTGATGCTGGTGATGGCTAACAACTTCATGCAGCTGTTCTTCGGCTGGGAAGCGGTGGGGCTGGTGTCTTATTTGCTGATCGGCTTCTGGTACACACGACCCACCGCAATCTATGCCAACCTGAAAGCCTTTCTGGTCAACCGTGTAGGTGACTTCGGCTTCCTGTTGGGCATCGGTCTGGTATTGATGGTGTTCGGTACACTCGATTACGCTGCTGTATTCGCCAATGTGGCGAGTCATGCCGATGATATGGCGCCGATTGCCGGCATGTCGGTCAATCTGCTGACTGCGATCTGTATCCTGTTGTTTGTCGGTGCGATGGGTAAATCGGCGCAATTTCCATTGCATGTCTGGTTGCCGGACTCGATGGAAGGCCCAACCCCGATCTCCGCACTGATCCACGCGGCGACGATGGTGACCGCCGGTATCTTCATGGTGGCACGCATGTCGCCGATGTTTGAACTGTCTGACACCGCCTTGTCGTTCGTGATGATCATCGGTGCGATTACCGCGCTGTTCATGGGATTTTTGGGTGTCATCCAGAACGACATCAAGCGCGTGATCGCTTACTCCACCTTGTCGCAATTGGGCTATATGACGGTCGCGCTCGGCGCGTCGGCTTATCCGGTGGCGATCTTCCACCTGATGACGCATGCATTCTTCAAGGCCTTGTTATTCCTGGGCGCCGGTAGCGTGATTATCGGTATGCACCATGATCAGGACATCCGAAACATGGGTGGCTTGAGGAAGTACATGCCGATCACCTGGATTACGTCGCTGATCGGATCGCTGGCGCTGATCGGCACGCCGTTCTTCTCAGGCTTCTATTCCAAGGACAGCATCATCGAAGCGGTTGAAATGTCGCATCTGGCAGGTTCCGGATTTGCCTATTTCGCGGTGGTGGCGGGCGTGTTCGTCACGGCCTTTTATTCCTTCCGCATGTACTTCCTGGTGTTTCACGGCAAGGAACGTTTCGGCAAGGTGCATCATGCCGAGGCGCATCAAGAAGTTCATCATGCAGTTCACGCAGATGCTGCTCATGACGATCATCACGCAACACACGATGAGGCTCACGAAGCGCATGTCGGCGATTATGCTGACGAGGAAGTGTCAGCAGATCATCACCACGGTCTGGCGCCGGGTCAGAACCCGCATGAAACCCCCTGGGTGGTGTGGCTGCCGCTGGTGTTGCTTGCGATTCCGTCGGTTGTCATCGGCTACATCGCGATTGAGCCGATGCTGTTCGGTGGCTACTTCAAGGATGCCATTTACATTGGCGAAAACCATGAAGTAATGAAAGAGCTGCATGAGGAATTCCACGGCGCATTTGCAATGGCGCTGCATTCACTGACCAGCCTGCCGTTGTGGCTCGCTATCGCCGGTGTGGCAAGCTCCGCGTACTTTTATCTGAAGCGTCCTGATATTCCTGCTGCGATTCAGAAACGTTTTCAGTGGATCTATACCTTGCTGGACAACAAGTATTACTTCGATCGTTTCAACGACTGGTTCTATGCCGGCGGTGCGCGTGGTCTGAGCAGTTTCCTGGGCAAGTTTGGTGATAAGTTCCTGATCGACGGTTTGATGGTGAACGGCTCAGCGTCCCTGGTAGGTAAGGTGTCCGGCGTAGTGCGTAAATTGCAGTCCGGTTATATCTATCATTACGCATTCACGATGATCGTGGGCGTGTTCATCTTGTTGACGATACGAAACTGGTTTTAATCGTAGTGAGTGGTTCGTGGTCAGCGGTGAGTTGGTTTCTCCGCTTGACTACGGTTTGCTTGCAACTTTCTGCTTCATGATTAAAGGAAACACAGCATGATTTTTGGACTACCTGTTATTAGCGTTACGATCTGGTTGCCGATTCTGTTCGGTATCCTGGTTCTGGCAACCGGCGATGATAAAAATGCGCCGCTGGCCCGTCTTCTGGCCCTGTTCGGTAGCGTGCTGGGTTGTCTGGTCACGATTCCGTTGTACACCGGCTTCGATGCGACAACCAGCAACATGCAGTTTGTCGAGCTTCACGACTGGATCCAGCGCTTCAACATTCACTACCATCTGGGTGTCGATGGCATCTCGATGTTGTTCGTGCTGCTGAACAGTTTCTTTACCGTGATCGTGGTAATGGCAGGCTGGAAAGTGATCGAGAAGCGCGTCTCGCAATACATGGCGGCGTTCCTGATCATGTCAGGAATCGTCAACGGTGTGTTCGCAGCGCTGGATTCGATCCTGTTCTATGTGTTCTGGGAAGCGATGCTGATCCCGATGTTCATCATCATCGGTATCTGGGGCGGTCAGAATCGCATCTACGCGACGATGAAGTTCTTCCTCTACACGCTGCTGGGCTCTTTGCTGATGCTCGTAGCTTTGATCTACCTGTACAACCTGACCGGTGGCAGCTTCGCGATTCTCGATTTCCATCGCGTGGCGATACCGATGACCGCGCAGATCTTCATTTTTATCGCGTTCTTCTTCGCCTTCGCGGTCAAAGTACCGATGTTTCCGGTGCATACCTGGTTGCCGGATGCGCACGTTGAAGCGCCGACAGGCGGTTCCGTTGTGCTGGCCGCGATCATGCTGAAGGTGGGAGCTTACGGATTCCTGCGCTTCTCGATGCCGATCACGCCCGATGCGAGCCATAAACTGGCCGGCGTGATGATTGCGCTGTCGTTGATTGCGATCGTGTATATCGGTCTGGTCGCTCTGATGCAGTCTGACATGAAAAAGCTGGTCGCTTATTCATCCATTTCGCACATGGGTTTCGTCACGCTCGGCCTTTTCATCTTCAACGCCTACGGCATGGAAGGCGCATTGCTGCAAATGCTCTCGCATGGCTTCGTTGCAGGCGCATTATTCCTGTGTATCGGCGTGCTGTATGACCGCATGCACTCGCGTCAAATCAAGGATTACGGTGGCGTGGTTAACAAGATGCCGGTATTTGCCGCGTTCTTCATGCTGTTCGCGATGGCCAACAGCGGCTTGCCGGGAACCAGCGCTTTTGTCGGCGAATTCATGGTGGTGATGGGCGCGATCAAGGTCAACTTCTGGTATGCTTTTGCTGCGGCCAGCACGCTGATCTTCGGTGCGGCTTATACGTTGTGGATGTACAAGCGGGTGATTTTCGGCGCGGTTACCAATCACCATGTTGAAGAACTGACTGATCTGAATGCACGCGAAATTCTGATCATGACGATACTGGCTATTTTCGTGCTGGGTATGGGCTTGTATCCGCTGCCTTTCAGCGAAATCATGCATGCTTCCGTGAATGATTTGCTGGTGCACGTTGCACATTCCAAGCTGCCAATTTAAAGGCAGTTGGTAGCCGGTGGCTGGTAGCAAAGAGTTTTTTCGCTACAAGCTACAAGCTCAACGTAAATAACGACTGAACACGAGGTTAATATGAATTTGTTGGCTAATCTGATCCCCGCTGCTGCGGAAATATTCTTGCTGGCGATGGTCTGCTTCATTCTGATAGCGGATTTGATGCTGACGAAAAACGGCAAGATTTTCACCTATCTGCTCGTTCAGTTGACGCTGCTGGGTTGCTCAATCATCACGGTCGGCACGCATACCAATAACGTGGTTTATGCCTTCAACGGCATGTATGTGGATGATCTGATGGCGGATGTGCTGAAAATCCTGAGCTACCTGGGTATGTCCATGGTGCTGGTGTATTCACGCCAATACCTGATGCTGCGCGGCCTGTTTACCGGTGAATTCATGGTGCTGGCCTTGTTCGCGTTGCTCGGCATGAACGTGATGATTTCAGCCAACCACTTCCTGACGCTCTACCTCGGTCTGGAATTGCTGTCACTGAGTCTGTATGCGATGGTCGCGTTGCAACGCGATTCTGCGATTGCAACTGAAGCTGCGATGAAATACTTCGTGCTGGGTGCTCTGGCGTCCGGCCTGCTGCTGTACGGCATGTCCATGCTGTATGGCGCGACGGGTTCTCTGGAACTGGGCGCAATCTCCAATGCGATTGCCAACGGTGTACAGAACAAATCTTTGCTGGCATTCGGTCTGGTGTTCATCGTCTCGGGTCTGGCGTTCAAGCTCGGCGTGGTGCCGTTCCACATGTGGGTGCCCGACGTCTATCACGGCGCACCGACTGCGATGACGATGCTGATCGGTTCGGTACCGAAGCTCGCTGCGTTCGCGTTTGCGACGCGCATTCTGGTCGAAGGACTGCAATCACTGGAGCACGACTGGTCGGGCATGCTGATCATCCTGGCGATCGCCTCGATGGCGCTGGGTAACCTGTCGGCGATTGCACAAACCAATATCAAGCGTATGTTTGCGTATTCGACGATCACGCACATGGGCTTCATGTTGCTGGGGCTGATCAGCGGCGGCATTGAAGGCTACGGTTCAGCAATGTTCTACACCGTGGTTTACATGATGATGTCGCTGGGTGCATTCGGCATGATCATGCTGCTCTCGCGTGCAGGTTTCGAAGCCGACACGCTCAACGACTTCAAGGGATTGAATCAACGCAGCCCATGGCTCGCCTTCATGATGATGTTGCTGATGCTGTCGATGGCAGGCATTCCGCCAACGGTGGGTTTCTACGCGAAGTTTTCGGTGCTCAATGCGATCATTCAAACTGGTCACACCTGGCTGGCCGTCGTCGCGGTGATGTTCTCGCTGATCGGTGCGTTCTACTACCTGCGTGTTATCAAGCTGATGTACTTCGATGCGCCGGAAAGCCATGCACCTATTTCGGTCGGTTCGGATACGGGTCTGCTGATTTCTCTGAATGGACTGGGAGTCTTGTTCCTGGGGCTGATGCCCGGCACATTGATGTCGATCTGTGCGGTTTCGGTGCAGCAGTCATTGTTGTTGCACTAGGTTGAATTAGCCTGACAATACTCCCGCCTGGTGCGGGAGTTTTCATTTCTGGAGAGGCATCATGGATTTGCAGGAAAGCTGTATTGATTCGAGCGTGGTGTATGAAGGCTGTTTGCTGCATGTCAAAAAAGACACCGTGCGCCTGCCTGATGGTGGTACCAGTATCCGTGAATACATCACCCACCCCGGCGCGGTAGCCGTGCTGGCGCTACTCGATAATGGCAATTTGATCATGGAACGCCAGTACCGCTATGCGGCAGGCCGCGAGTTCTTTGAAATTCCTGCCGGTAAAATAGATCGTGGTGAAGCGACGCTGCTCACCGGGCAACGCGAGTTGCTCGAAGAGACCGGCTATGTAGCGACCGAGTGGGTGCATCTGACGACAACGTATCCTTGCATAGGCTACGGCGATGAACGGATTGAATATTATTTGGCGCGCGGCCTGAGCCTGCAACAGCGCAATCTTGAAGAAGGTGAGTTTCTCGAAATCTTTGAATTGCCGCTGTCTGAGGCGATTGATTGGATACGTCAGGGCAAGATCAACGATAGCAAGACGATCGTCGGGATTCTCTGGCTGGAAAAGTATCTGAAGGACTGGCAGGTGTGATGTTGCGCACCATTCCGGTGCAAAAGCGTGCTGCGTCCCTCTAAAATGCACCGGTTTGGCTTTCCTTTGTTTCTAATGGTTGTGGAATAATAAAATAATCTATATTAATCAGTGTATTGAAAATATGGAATGCTTCTTGCTTGTAAGTGGGATTGAATTAAATAGTCTGAATGGAAAGAGAGTATGGAAAATCTGAAAACCAGCAATGATGTGTTGTTTATCCTGCTCGGCGCGATCATGGTGTTGGCGATGCACGCGGGCTTCGCCTTTCTTGAGCTGGGTACCGTGCGCAAGAAAAATCAGGTGTATGCGCTGGTCAAGATACTGACCGATTTCGCAGTATCTACTTTGGCTTACTTCTTCATCGGCTATGTGATCGCTTATGGTGTGAATTTTTTCACCGGAGCCGAACAACTGGTGCAGAAAAGTGGCTATGAGCTGGTCAAGTTCTTCTTTTTACTGACCTTTGCTGCGGCTATTCCTGCCATTGTCTCAGGTGGAATCGCCGAACGCGCCAAGTTCAATCCGCAAATGGCGGCGACCTTCATGCTGGTCGGTTTCGTCTACCCGTTCTTCGAGGGCATCGCCTGGAATCACCGCTTTGGCATCCAGGACTGGCTGCATGGCGCTTTCGGTGCCGAGTTCCACGACTTCGCAGGTTCAGTGGTCGTGCATGCGGTGGGCGGCTGGATCGGTCTGGCAGCGGTGTTGTTGTTAGGCGCGCGGCGCGGGCGCTACAACAAGGAAGGGCGGGTTTCTGCACATCCGCCTTCCAGCATCCCATTCCTTGCGCTGGGAGCCTGGATACTCACGGTGGGCTGGTTCGGTTTCAACGTGATGTCGGCACAAACCATCAGCAACATCAGCGGGCTGGTCGCGGTGAATTCGCTAATGGCGATGGTGGGTGGTACGCTCGCCGCATTGTGGGCGGGCAAGAATGATCCGGGTTTTGTGCATAACGGACCGCTGGCGGGACTGGTTGCCGTCTGTGCAGGTTCTGACTTGATGCACCCGATTGGTGCGCTGGTGGTAGGCGGCGTGGCGGGCGGGATGTTTGTGGTGATGTTTACGCTGACACAAAATCGCTGGAAGATCGACGATGTGCTGGGCGTGTGGCCGCTGCACGGTTTGTGCGGTGCATGGGGTGGCATTGCCGCCGGTATCTTCGGCCTGAAGGCGTTTGGCGGCATCGGTGGGGTGAGCTTCATGTCGCAGCTGATCGGTACGCTGATGGGCGTTGGCATCGCCTTTGCAGGCGGTTATCTGGTGTACGGCACGATCAAGAAATTCGTCGGTATCCGTCTGGACCCTGAAGAAGAGTTTAACGGTGCGGACTTGAGCATCCATAAGATCAGCGCAACACCGGAGCGCGAATCAGGCTGGTAACTTGACACTGTTGTTTCGTGACAATAAAGTCTTGAACAGAACAATAAAGTCTTGAATGGCGGGAATGGCCAAAACAATAAAGTCTTGAATGGCAGTAGTTTTTGACTGAACTATAAAAATAAAACGGCGACTGGGCTTTGGAGGCTAGTCGCCGTTTTTATCTTCGAACACTTCTTTGATCTTCTGGTTTTCGGCCATGGACTAAACCGCTACGCGGTATGGGCGCTCCGATCCTGCGGCAATTGTAGATTTTAAGCGTGTAAGTGGTTGACAGCAAAGTTCTGTTGCTTAAGTTGGCAAGTGAGGCAATCCGCCTCATTTACCGAGAGGAG
>JBBRBS010000069.1:0-11059 GCA_038205615.1 Burkholderiales bacterium
AAAGCTCATCGCCAGCCGAGCATGTGGATCCGGCACGAACGACAGCCGGTTGAACCCTGCCCTGTCCATCAATATCATCGCGCGCAGCTGCAGGACAGGATCGTAACGCTCTGAGAACCGCCAGTCGCGCAGGCTGATATCAAGTTTGCGCGCCGCGTCGAAATTGTTTAATTTCGGCGTGACGGTGAGTTGTCCCAGGCCAAAACCGTATTCGCGCGAGGTTTTTAATTCGGTGCGCGGGTTCCAGCAGCGCTTCGATGTCAGCGATGCACAGGTTTCCTGCTCGACCTGCGCCGCCAGGGATGACACCAGCGGCATGCCTGGCCAGTACGCCCGCTGCTCATGCAGCAGCACGGGCAGATACCGGATCGCGCCTTCCGGAAAATCAGAGGCGGCCGCCCTCCCCGCGAATGCCAGGAACAGCATGCCGGTCAACAGGCACATGCCCAGCCAGACGATCGCCGCTGACACCCGGCCGTTCAGTGCACTTTGCAGGATGGTCCGACTGTCACCGGGCATCAGCGCCTTTCTCAGCAGATACACCGGCCCCGCCAGCACGACCAGCCACAGCATCCATTGCAGCCGCGCGAGCGTTTCCGCGCCGCCGTCGGGGTCCGTCCAAAAATACCATGCGATCACCGATGCAGCGCCGGCCCACATAATCCAGAAACGATGGCTATTGAACATGGCTTTTAAGCTCCCTTATGTAAAGAATCAGTTCATCGAGCAAGTGACACGAAACGGCCGGCAGTACAGTCTGGTCCTCGGCGATTTCCTTCGCGGCCTTTTTTGCATCAATCAGCAGCGGGTCAGGTTTCACGAGTCACCTCTTGTCCGCCTTTGTGTCGAGTTTTTGTTCGATCCGGTTCAGCGACGCCTTTATTTCTGCAATGGCATCGCGGTACCGCTGTTCGAGCCTGGCATCTTCCCGCTTCGAATAGGCACTCTCCGTCTCCAGTATCGTGATCCGCGTGTCGATGCCGGAAAAAAACACGAATGCGCTGATGGCGATCGACAGCATGGCGATAAGATGCGTGAGAGAAAAGGAGCGCTCCAGGTGCCATTGCCGGGTCTGCCCTGCATCGTTCGGATTCATTTTCACCCCCCGCATCGAGAATGCATGCCACAACTTTTAAACGAATCCCTGTGCCATTTACAGCAAATTTGGCACGATAATCAGGCCGGCTCAAAAATCTGATAGGCGACGGTGCTGGTATCCGCAGCGTTCGAAGATGTGATCGTAAAACTGGTGCTGACCACGCGCGCGGACACCCGCAGGAATCCGACCGTGCCGCCGTCCACCTGAGAGGTCAGCAGGATGCGGCTGTTGGCCGTGATGCCGGTGTTCGATACCGTCACGGCCCCTGCCACCAGCACCGCAATCCCCTGTCCTGAATTGGCCGCTTCCGACACTTTCAACCCTTTCGCGGAAAATGCCTGCGCGTTGCTGCCGGCCAGTTGCGCTACCTTTGAATAATCCACCGCGCCGACCATCCGGTAATCGAGGTAACTGGAAATAGTGGATGCGCCGGTCACGACCGAATACAGCCGCCAGTACAGGTTTGAGTTCCAGTTGGTCGTTGCGGTCGAAAAACTGACCGCGCCGGTCGATTTCAATGCGACGAGATAATTGGTGCTTGATGCGGTGAGCGCCAGCGTTCCGTTGGCGATAATGGTCGGGGTGCCGGCCACGTCGGCCGCACCGCCGTAAAAACCCCAGGTCAGACCGCTGGTCGTGGACTGACGCCTGCCGTAGATCATCGCCGGGCTTGCCGCGTCCAGCAGCGCGTTCGCGGTAATTTCCTTGCCGGCCTGCGCCTGGGTCAATAAATCGAGATTGGAAGTTGAGCCTGCCATGATGTCACCTCGTCATGCTCTGTTGAAGATAGTAACCAGCGCCCACGTTGGCGCTGACCTGGGCAATTTTCAGATAAAGCGTGGCCTGATTGCTGCCGAAATCGGCGACCTGCTGTGCGCTGGTATAGGAAACCGTCGGCGTGACTGGGGTTAGCGTGCGTTTAAGCGTGGCATAGGTCGCGTCGCGGATTTCGATCGTGTAAGACTCTAAAGTTTCGCCAAGCGACGCATCGACGTAATCGCGCCACTCGCCGCCGATGCGCGTGCGCCGCGTTCAGGTCAGCGTCCAGTCATTCGTGGCCGGATGGCGGTTGCCGTTCAATTCAACAGGCGACAGGCATTCCAGGTTCACGCCGCGATATGTCCAGTTCAGGTTCACATCGGTGTCCAGCGTCTGGCCCACCGTGATGCCGCGATACGTGCGCGACAGTCCGATCTGGTTCAGGTTCGCTGACACAAAGGCCATTGATGCGGAGGTCAGAGCGACCAGCGCATCGCCTGTCACATGCAGCCCGCTCGCCCACTCGGTCCCATGGCGGCCGCGCAGCAGGTCGGATAGCAGATAACTGCCATCACTCTGCACAATACAGTTCTGTGCGGCGATGATCTCCCAGCGACCATCGGCTCCATAGGCGAACTGGTTGCCGCCCGACAACATCAGCGCCTCGGTCGTGGAATATAACGCGCCCGAAAGCAGGTTCGCTGCCAGCACCGACGCCTTGTCGATCATGCGCCCGTCGTGTGCGGCCAGCGCCGCCCCCGCATAGCCGATCACGGTGCCGGGCTTCACGAACCCCTGTACGGTGCCCCAGGTCTGGCCTGCATCATCGGAACGGTACAGCACGCCGCCCGGCCATCCGGACAGGTAGCCGCACATCGCGACCGGAAAACCCGCCATATTCTGAGAGTCGAGCAATAAAGGAATGTCCAGCAGCAGGTAACGGGTCAACCCTGCGGCAGATAACGTCATGCCGGTGGACTGTGCAGCTGCTCCCTGCGCTGCCGGTGTGTAAAGGGACGTCTTGTTGTATTTCGCCGCGCACTCAAGCCATCCGCCGCTGGTGTAGTTGATGTTGGTCAGACGCAGCTCGTGCAGCGTGCCGCCTGCGTTGATCGTGATCACGTCGGCGGCTTCAAGCCGGTTATAGACGGGCGGCAGCGTGAATCCCAGGTCGTAGCGCTCCAACCAGTACAGGTATAGCAGCACCTCAGCGATACCGGCCGCCTCGGTCGCAGTGAACACGACCGGCAGGTCCATGCTTCTGACGTTCACCGCCGGCGTATTCAATCGTGCCGCCATCTGCTCGCCGATGTTGTATTCGGTGTCGGCATCGAGATACTTGATCGACACCCTGACCGGCAGCACCGAATCCATCTCGCGGATGCGGGCGAACTGCACGCCGGGCGCATCGCCCCGCGCGCGCGCATCCATCTCGGTGATGTCGATCGTCGCAACCGGGGCCGTGCCGCGCGGCACGCATTTCAGCGTATAGCCATGCTGCACCACATCGAACGGAAACGCGCCCTGCAACGGTTCGAGCGCCGCACGGATCGCGCCGACGCTACTGACTGCGAAGCCGCGCACGGAACGGGTCAGCAGGCTGGTGTCGATGTCGCCGGATGACAGCAGGCTGGATTTCAACATCTCGGCCGATACGATCGATGACAGCGCCGGCAGCGTGGGCACGATGACGACCGGCGCGAAAATATAACTCTCCAGACTTTGCCCGGTTGAAGTCACGATAAGCATGTCGTTGCCGGATAAGCACAGCCAGCGTGGATCATTAATGCCTGAATAATAGGCTACCTTGACCGGATTACCATGCGCGGAAATATCATAAACCTGCAGGCTCTGCGCGCCGTAAATGTTCATCAGACAGGCATAATCTCCCGAAATCAATACCTTGTAAGGTGACATCCCCGATGCAGTGAAACCTACAATTACAGGAGCCGCCGGATTAGTGACGTCGATCACCTGCAATCCGCCGCCACCGATCATATAGGCGTAATTTCCGGATACCGCGATATCCTGCGACATCGTTGCGTTTAACGAGGAAACCAGCACAGGCAGAATCGGATTTGAAACATCGTAGATATGCAGCCCGATACCAGCAGTGCTGTATCCGCTGGCGATATAGGCGTAATTGCCGGCAATCTTTACCGAATAAGGTTGTGAACTTGCCTCTACCAGCGTGGTGGAAATAACAATCGGCAGCGCAGGATTGCTGATGTCGATGACCTGGAACGTGCCGTCTCCTGAATTTGCCACATAGGCGTATTTTGCGTAGATAAAAACAGAACGCGGGTTGGTGCCTGTTGCGACCGATCCGGAAAACACAGGCAGAGCTGGGTTGGAAATATCAAAAATCGCCAGTTTGCTGATGCTGGTACTGGTAATAAAAAGATGAGTTCCGGAAATATAGATACCTGTCGCATTGTAGATGGCGCCATATCCGGCATTGATAGTTCCGACCTTGACTGGCACTGCCGGATTGCCTATATCAAACACAACCAGGGCATCCGTATTGCCTGCCGTATAAGCGTATCTTCCGGAAACAGCCAGAACGGTTTCACGTAATCCTGTCGACATTGCCAGACTGCCGGGTTTTAACAGTGTCGGCGTGTTCGTTCCGCCCTTGACCACTTCCACCCTGATCTGTGCGCCTGCGATCGAGTTGCCGTAGTCTTTGAGCGGCATGTCGTACAGCACGATATAGGCCACCCCCCGGTAAGCCGGCGTGTTGGCGACGCCCAGCGTCGCCTGCATGCGCGTATCGGCCAGCTGCGTGTCGGTGCCTTTATAGAGTTTGAAAAATGTCGCGGCCTCGTTGGATGCCTGGATCGCGCCGATGTCGGAAGACCCTGCGTCATACAGCAGGCTGGCACCCACCCAGATGCGCCGCACGCCCGCGACAGCCCCCTCGCAGATGCCGACCGCAAAGGTGCCGTAATAGGCATAGGTGGTCTGGGTCGCGGCACCGCCGCCGCCCTTGCCACCGCCGCCCTGCGACGTCGTGGTGGCCACTTCGCGCAAGGCGTTGTTTTCCAGCCAGAACACGTTGCCCATCACCGCCGTCGTGCCATACAGACGCGGGATCGTCGCGCCATAGGTCGAGGTCTGCTGCGTCAGATCCGACAGGCGCGGCCCTTCCATGTGCGGGCCTTTGGGCGGGTCGATCAGGTTCTGCACCATGCCGCCCACCATCAGGCCCTGGAATGCGCCGGCCATCCCCGCCGCTGCGCCGAACGGGCCGCCCATGAAGAATCCGGCGACCGCGCCGATGGCCTGACCTGCGCTCATGCGATCCCCTTAAAGCGGTAAATTTTGACGATGCGCGCCGCCCAGACCGATGACAGGCGGTGCTCGCAGACCTGCGCGACCGACTCGTAACCGTGGATGATCGTATCAGATGCGGTATAGACCGAAACATGCTGCGGCTCGTCAGCAAAGCGCATCAGCAATATATCGCCGGGCTGCTTTCCTGAAACGACCTCCAGACAAGGCTGCGCGTCGAGCGCTGCTTCGAGCAATCCGTTGGCAGGATTGCGCCCGTAACATTCGGACGTCCAGTGATCCGCACCGACCGCCTGCGCGCAATAGATCACCACGCCGATACAGTCCAGGCCGCGCCCGTTGATGCGTCCCTGATGGAGGAACGGCGTGCCGATGCATGCGCGCGCGGCCTGTTCGATCCGGTTCACTGAGTCCCCCTTTGCGTGTACTGGCTGGAGGTCGGCACATAAGGAAATCCGCCGAAGTTAACCACTTTGTTCCACTTGTCCCGGCAATCGGCCAGACGATGACGGCAGCCCGGTATCATGGAATAAGTATCCCCGATTGCGACCGGATAATAGAACGGCTCGAAGGTTTCGATCGTGCCGTCAGCCGCATACGACTTGATCTCCAGCGGTTTCAGTCCGGCATTCGCGCCACCTGTGAACTGCACGGTGCCGGCGGCGAACCAATCCGCCGCCTCGGTGCGTCCGGCGTCCCTGAATACGCTGGCGCTGGTCGCAGCAGTGAGCGTGCCGGTGACGGAAATTCCGGCCAAAACAACCTTGCAGCCCGCATATTCCTGGCCGCCGAACGCCTTCTGGCATCCTGCCGCATAAGTCCTGCCGACGCTCTGGTTCAGCGCATCGGTCAGTCCCATTTCCTCTATTTTGTAGGCGTCGTCCAGCAGCGTCGTCTTGCCCAGGATGCTGGAGACGATCGGCTCGGCATCTTCCACAGGCGCGCGCCAGTCGACCGCGAACAGGTAGCAGCGCGCATTGTCGAACAGGCCTGAGACGATCTGGTCGGCGCCGATGCCAGCCAGGCCCGCAATGCCTTGGATGTCGATCATCGACGGCGACAGGCCGGCCGATGCGGTATAGCCGGTGTATTCGTAGCCGGACGCGGACAGGTAGATTGCGCCGTTGCCCATGACCAGGTCGCGCGGGTGCATCGTCAGTTTTATCGGAGAACCTGTTAGCGGCACGATGCGCAGGCACAAGGTACGATAATGCAGGTCTACAGTGGCGGGTTTCATGGGTTGATCAACTCGATCAGTTCGATGTTCTGGGCATCCCTGAACAGCGCGTTGTTCTGCTGGATGTCCAGGCTGGTGTTGAAGCGCACCGGAATATCGAATTCGCATCCGCCGGTGACCACCTCGGCCCCCTGCGGGGTGCTGTGTATCACGCCGCCGCTCGCATAGACGCCAAATCCGCTCGAATTTATATTGACGGTAATCGTGGTACCGGTGATCGCGGTGATCAGGCCGCGCAGCGTGTTGATCTGGGTCATGCCAAGCACGCCTGAAAAATAGACCGATTCGCCGACCAGCAGCGTGTGTGCCCCGATCGTGGCAATGGCCTGTGCCGCCTTGCTAATGGCGGTGATGCCGCGCGTCTTGTCGGCGAAAGTCACGCGGCCGGTCACGGTGTCCACCGACCACAGCGTGGACGGCATCGATATGGAATTCACAGCAACCAGCGTGGTGGATGCAACGGGCTTGCAGATCACCCGCGACGGCCTGCCGACCGACAGCCCCGCCTTGTCCAGCCCGTAGGTCTTCTGCAGCTGGTAGATGCCGGCGGATACCGGCGTCAGCGTCTGGTCCAGACTGGTCGGCGCGGTGGTCAGTCCGTTGGTGGTGTAGTCGTCCAGGCATTTGGCGCGGAATCCGCCGAACTTGCCGTAAACGCGGTGATACAGGTTGACGATCTGCGCGTACAGCGCTGCATTGGTCTCCATGTAGGCAATGTTGAAATGGCGGCGCGGGAAAGGATGCACTAGCGTGCGGTGTTCGGCATCGGCAGCCGTCTCGACGATGCGCACGTTGTAGTCGTCGCCGTATTTCGCACCATAGCGCACCGCGACCGAGATGCGCTCCTCGAGGAACGGATTGTTGCTCATGCGTATCTCCCGGCCCTGTTGAAGGCGACCAACGCCTCGCGCGCGCCCTGCCCTGCGGCGCGGCGCACCTGATCGGAATTGCTGCCTGTCACATTGACGGTGATGTTGCCGCCGTATCCCTGCTTGTTATCAACCGCCGTGGTGATACGTTCACCCTTATGGATCTGCGCGATCATGTCGCGCGGCACATAATCGATGCCGGCTGCATAACCTGGCAGCGCTGCCGCCACAAGCACATCGGCAGCTGACATGGGCTGAGTGGCCCCCGCCATTGAAGATCCGCCGCCAAAAATATCGCCCAGCAACCCGCCGATGCCGCCAAACATGCCAGCTGAATCCATCGCGGCAGTCAGCGGCGTCATGATGTTTTTCTGGATCTGCATGCGGATCAGGTCTGAAATAATCGAATCGGCCAGGCTCCTGAAATCCAGCTTGCCTGTCTTGACGAAATTAACCAGCGCATCTTCCATGCCCCTGAACGATTTGGTCACCATCGATTCGGAGTGTCTGGCCACGTTGACGATCTCGTCCATGTAGGTGCGCAGCGCGACATCTGCGCCGTAAATCCACGACTCGTTCATCCTGTCCTGTTCGGCGCGCAGGCTTTTCAGCGCGTCCTTCTGCGCCTGCTCGTCCGCCGTTACCTGCTGAAGCAGTTTATTAAGGTCGGTGGCCGACAGCGTGCCGGCCACCTGCAACTTTTCGAGTTCGATGCGGCTATCCTGGGCGCGTTTTGATACGGTGCGCAGGTCGTCCGCCAGTATCTTCTGGCTGGCGGAGAGCAGTGTTGAATTGAGCGCGTCCCGGCGCTTTTCCAGCTCGTTGTAAAAATCCTTTTCAAGTCCGATCAGCACCTGCTGGCCTTCGCGCTCGGATTTCCTGGCCAGCAGCGCGGCATCCTGCACGCGCAGCTGGTTGATCAACACCTGCAGCTTGTCGCGCTCGACAGCGGTGATCGTCTTGTCCAGGTTCAGTTCGACCTGCAACCTGTCCGCGCGGCTCTGCCTGCCGTCCTGAGCGGGTGCCAGATCGACCAGCAGTCTCTTCCGGAAAGACTCGAAATCGTCGGTGCCGGCTTTAGCGGCCGCAGGCGTCCTGTATTCATCGAGCAGCGAGTGGCCTTTGTCGTTCTGAGCCAGCCTAGCATCCGCAACAGACTTGATTCCGCTGCCATTGATGATGCGCCCGCTGAATGCGTCTATTTCACGGCGGGCGGCCGCCGCATCCTCCTTCATCAGCTGGCCTATTTTTACAAAATTTGAATTGCCGTGTATCCAGTCCCCGGTAAACAGCTCGACCATCTGCGCGGTGATCCCGCCGATTTCGTTGCCGACCTGCCTGAACACATAGCCGACGTTGGCGCCCAGCACGACCAGCGTCTCAAAGACCACGCCGATGCCACGACCGACCGGCAGAAAATTACTGCCTGATTGATTCAGTTCAGAAAAGGCGGTGATCGTCTCGTTCAGTTTTGGCAGCAGTTCATTGGCAATCGTGACCGCCATTGCGCCACCGCGCGACTTCAATGCATCCAGGCTGTCGTTGAACTGTTGTGCGGCCAGCGCGCTGTCGGCCGTGACCGGGTTATACGTTTTCCCCTTGTCGATCAACTCCTGCAGCGCCGCACTGCCGTTGTTCAGGAACGGGATTATCTCCTCGCCGTTTTTGCCCATCAGTTTGACGGACAGCGCGGTTTTTTCCACGCCGTCAGGCATCAATGCAAAAATGTCAGCCAGCTGCACCAGCGCTCCGGTGGAGTCCTTCGCGGTGATGCCCAGCTTTGAGAAAATTTCCGGCTTGTCGACCAGCTGTGCGGTGAGTTTTTTGGCCGCGTTGGCCACGACTTCCAGCGATGCGCCGTTCTGGTCTGCGGCGAATTTCAGCCCCGCCAGATCCTCGACTGCGGTACCTGTCTTCTGGGATAATTTATACAACTGATCAGATACATCGATGCCAGACTTAATCCAGTTTGTGAAGGTTGCCAGCGACAAAGCGCCGGCCAGTGAACCGGCTGCTTCGCCCAGGCTGAACATGTGCCTGGAGGCATCGTCGACAGAATGTCCAAGAGACCTGAGTGCGTTTTCCGCCTGATCGGTCTTGGCGGTGATGGTAATTTTTGTGTCCGCAGACATAAAAAGGTCCTTCTCGTTTGCCTCCTCTACCGCTTGCGGGAGAGGATTGAGGTGAGGGTATTAGCCATTTTCGCGGAACAGCGTCAATACTTCGTCTTCCATGACGCGCAAGCCGTGCAATAACGCCGCGCGCGATTTTTTAGGAATTCCCAGCATTCGGAGTACCACCGGGAGAGACTCATAGCGCAGCCCGATCACGCCGCCCTGCACCACATTCCACTGGGTGCGCATCAAATCGAGCACCTGCAACACGGGCCAGTTTTCCGGCCAGCAGCCGACCGGTTCCGGCGCCTTTTGCTCCAGCACCAGTCCCAGCGCAGCGATGGCTTCTGTGTCCGTTTCAGCGTCGCCCTCGTACAGTGCGCGGGCGACGCGTTTCAGTTTTTTACGAGACTCGACGACAGCTCAAGCTGCCAGGCGCGCAGGATTTCAGCGGTGGCAGGCTGGTAGTTGTTCAGCAGCGTGGCCAGCGCATCTTTTGAATACGGCACCGCCGTTCCATCATCCCCTGTCACGCCAGACCAGCCGGCGATGATCTCGTCCAGCGCGTCGGCCTTATTTTTTTCGCGGCTGGATGCGAACCATTCCGGCAGTTTGTCGCCGGCCATGTGGCGAAAAGTCATCGGCACCCCGACAGGCTCGGGTTGCCCCGGCACGGTCAGCTTGACCAGCGCATCAAAAGTTGGATCCGGGTTCAGTCTGATCATGGTTATTTCCCCTCTCTACAATCCTCTCCCGCGAGCGGGCGAGGAAGCAAACGTGAATTGGTTATCGCAGGGATATTGCCCAGCGGGCAATAACTCGCAAAAACATAAAACCTACAACGCGACGATGCGCAGCTCGTCGTTGCCGGAAGACGGGATATGGCGAGTATCGAAGCCGATCAGGCGGCGGCCGTTCCGGTCTTCCTTCTTCGTGTTGATCAGCTGAACAGTCGGCGAATACACCACGATGACCGAGCCTGCCACCGTGCCGTGCGTCAGCCCCAGCGACTGCGTGCTGTTGGCCTTGACCCCCGTCATGAACGTGACTTCCTGTGCTGCGGTCAGATCCAGCGAAACTTGTCCGGTGACGTCGCGGTCGGTCAATTCGACCGACTGCCCGCCCAGCAGCGGCATGTGTGCCACCGCGATTCCCGAATCGATCTCGATGCCCCCGGACGGATAGTAGGTCCCGCCCGACAAGGTGCCTGCCGAATAAGTGCAGCCCCAGAGCAGGTCGGCGGTATTGGAATCGGTGATCACAAGCGGTGTCTTCCAGGTGGTGAGCGTCTGAGTTGGATTGGCGACGGCGGTGATGCCGCCGTCCAGGCCGATGAAATGGAACGAGATCAGCGGACGGTTGCCGATGCCCATACCGAGTTTAAATGAGCCTCTCGCGCCCAGCAGTTTGTGCAGCGCGCCGTCGTCATGATAATAGAGCGTCATGCTCTCGAAAGTCGCCGACACCGGCGTGTAATCGACACGGGCCAGCGCGGTGACGGCTTCGGCAAAACCGCAGGAGCGCAACAACGGCCCCCAGGCGGGCGCGGTGCCGGCCGTGCCGGAACTTTGCAGTTCGACATCGAAACTGGCCTCAACATAGGAATCACCGACAAGCTGCTCGGATCCGCCCAGGTATTCGCGCACCAGGGACCGGTTCACGTTTTTCGCGTTCAACGGGTTGATGG
>JBBRBS010000070.1:0-11054 GCA_038205615.1 Burkholderiales bacterium
GAATACCGGACATGTCGCGCAGGCCTTGCTGGACATCACTGCGATACAGCAGGCTGCCGTTGGTAATCAGCACGGTTTTGACCGATTCCGGCAACGCCAACTCGGAACGGACGCGGGCAATCAGTGCGATGACTTCGGAAAACTCAGCCGCACTGGTCGGCTCTCCGTTGCCGGACAGCGCGATGTCATTGATGCGCCGCGCGCCTTCCGGCACACGCGTTTGCATGAAATCGCCGTGCAACAGCCCGGTTAAAAAGGCGCGCAGCTCAGCTTCCAGCAGCTGCAGATCCACCGGTGGCGCCGTGCCGAGAACCAGGTCAGGCACCTGACAATAGAGGCAGCGCCAGTTACAGGCATTATTGGGATTGAGATTGATGCCGACCGACACGCCGCCTGCACGGCGCGAGACGACCGGATACACATAGCGCATCTGTGCGCTGTTCCGGTCATGGTTGATTACGTTGAGAGTTGTATTGCTCATTTATGTCAGGCACCGCCCGCCAAGCGGAGTAAGCCGGCATGATACCCTGTAGTGTTCAACTCGCACTAGGGGTAAGCAGGGATGATGCCCAGTGAGCAGGTGGTTTTAGCAGAGATATCGCTCTGAGAGCGACAACCCGCAGAGTTTTTCAGCCCCAAGCAATCATATCTGCCACTGTTTTTAACAGCGATAAGCTTGATCGCCAGCGGACGATTTCTATTCGAAAGAAAACTGTTTCCCCGCTATTTATCAGCCACCATCCAACACTCGAACCAGTCGGTCAAAGCGCGGCTGTCGCCCATGCCTGCGAGCCTGTGATCAATGGCATCGTGATTGCCCCACACCACGTCGGCAAGCGCGCCACCGGCCACAAGGGATTCGATGTCGTGACAATATAGCCCCAGGTCGCGCTGCACGTAGAAGCCGTAGGTGCGGCACGCCACCGGGCGCCGTGTATAGACAGGACAGAATCCGGTAGCAAGATCCAGCAGCGGGCAAATGACGGGGCGCGACGGCCCGCTGGTCAAGGCGGCCATGTTCCTGCGGATTTCCTGGAGTCGTTCCGGCGGCAGCTCTATCAACCCCTCCCGCAGCAGCTCCCATTCTGCTGACGTTAGCTGAGGCACGTCGGCTAGCCGCCGGCAACAACCATCGCACCCCTTCCCGCACAGCCAGTCGGCTCGGTCTCCCAGAATGGTTTGTACGCGCACGTCAATATCGACATGGAGTTGGGTTAGCGTGGTCATATTTATCGCTTAAGTTGTACCGGATCGGCTTACTTTAGCACGGGCGGGTTCAGATTCATGTGTATTTATCTAAGTGCGAATCACGATTCCGCAGGCTCAACCTTTCTCCTCACAACATCAGGCAACGGCATATTGCACAAGCATCTGACTCGTTTTTTACGACCTCTATACAGCGAATATAAAATGTTCGCCTGCAAGCATGACTGCTGTGATGTGCGGAAACAGGAGATCATCCAAATAGTGGCGGTCAAAGACACCAAACAAAATGGCAGGGATAACGGTATCACGCGTCATTCCATCAGTCCTCTCTCCGAATTATCCGTTGTGCATTACAGCTTGCAACAAAACAATTTTTTCAGTTAAACGGCCTGCAGCGACAGCCTGTTTTGCATAAAAGGGGGCTTACTTGGGATCAAAAAACTCAAACTTGTTTTTACCGCCTTGCTTCGCCGTATACATCGCCGAATCCGCCTGTTTCAACAAGCCCTCCTCGTCCGTCGCATCATTGGGAAACAAGGCAATACCGATGCTCGCAGCGGAGTAAAGCTCATGTCCGTCCAGATCAAAAGGGATCGTAAACGTATCAATAATTTTTTCGGCTACCTTTTTTGCGTCGTCTGATGAGGTGATTTCCGGCAGGACAACGGTAAATTCATCTCCGGCCAGACGGGCTACTGTATCAGACTCCCGCACACACCCTTTTAGCCTGAGGGCAACTTGTTGCAACAGAAGATCACCCGCGTGGTGCCCCAAGGTGTCATTCACGGACTTGAAACCGTCAAGATCGAGGAACATCAATGCCGCCGTCTCGTTCGAGCGTTTAGCCGCCACCAGCACCTGTCCCAGGCGATCAAGCAACAAGGCCCGGTTGGGCAGATTGGTCAGCGCGTCGTAATGCGCCATGTATTGAATGCGTGACTCGGCGATTTTTCTTGCCGAGATGTCTTCCAGAACGGCAATGAAGTGCGTGATGTCACCTAGAGCATTGACGATCGGCGTGATGGTTTGGTTGATATAAATATCCGATCCATCCTTGTGTCGATCCTGCATTTCGTTGCGCCAGACTTCGCCACGCAAAATCGTTGACCAGAGGTTTTCAAAGTAAGCTGCGTTCTGACGGCCGGAATTGAGCATGTTGGGTGTGCTTCCGATTGCCTCAGTCTCGGTATAACCGGTCAAAACGATGAATGCCTGATTCACCCACTGAATGTGTCCGGTTTTGTCGGTGATGAAAACACCGTTTGCGGTGGCGGATAAGGCGCTGCGCAATAAGGAAAGTTGCTCTTGATTATGCGCCATTTCAACAGCGATGCAGATGCTTTTGACGATGCCTGACAAACGCTTGACCGTGCCGGGCGTATCAAAGCTGTGATCGTGCCGGGAGTAGAGCGTAATGGCGCCATAAATCTCGCCGCGCACGATGATTGGTGCGCTATAAACAGCATTCAGATCGTTGATCGTGGCCGATTTTTTCCAGGACTGGAAATTGGGGTCGGACAATTTGGATACCTGAGATTGACCTGCTCTGATGGCCAGTCCTGTCGGCCCCTTGCCTTGCAGAGTATCGTCCCAACGCACCCCGATTCGTTCCAGTTCACCGCGATAGGCCGCAGCCGGCCCCGCACTGGCGGAGATTAAGACCGCACCGCCGGCATCCTTACGCCCTATCCAGGCAAAGCGATAGCCGAATATCTTCGTCACCTCGACGCAAATATATTCGAATAACTGATCAAGCGATGCGCCCAGTAACAGCTGCTGGTTGACGGTATAGAAGAGCTGGTCGATTCCCTGCAACTGCAGCCGCTCAGTGACATCCTCGGCATAGACGGCCACATTCACCACGTTGCCGGCCGGATCTAAAACCGGATACAGGTTGGTGTTAAAATGAATGCCGTTGCGTTCATCCTGAAGTTGACTGGACTTACCGGAGCGAAACACCTGATTTACATGCTCTTTGCGCGACTGTGCAATTTCAGGCGGCATCAGTGCGAAGAAATTCGTGCCGATAAGATCATCCCGTTCCTTGCCAAGCCTGCGGGCCCCGATCTCGTTGACGTCGATGACGATACCGGCTTCATCCAGCAAAAAAGCGGATTCCGTGTTGGCATTGATCAGCGCATGAGACGCCGCTTCGCTGCGTTCAAGCGCAAGCGAAATCAGCTTACTTCCGGTAATGTCCTGCACCGTTCCCATCGAACGCAACGGTTTTCCCTCCGCATCAAACTCGCTCTCGCAACGTTCACGCACATATTTCACACGACCGTCGGGAAGCCGCAAACGGTGATCGATTTCGTAGGCGCTTTTGTTTTCTAGCGAACCCAGGTAGGCGCGATTGACTGCCTCCCTGTCATCCGGGTGAATGGCGTTTATAAAAGCCTCATAGGATGCGCCAAACTGATCCGGGTCAATTTCGAAAATATCGTAAATCTCATTGGACCACCACAGCCTGTTTTTTACCAGATCCAGCTCCCAGCTGCCGACATGAGCAATATGCTGCGCCTTGTTCAAGCTGGCCTCACTGTGGCGCAGTGCCTCTTCCATTTTCTTGCGTTCGGTAAAGTCGCGGCCGATGGCCAGTATGTAGGTCTTTCCTTTGAGAACGATCGTACAAAGCGAGACTAACGCAGGGAACACCGTGTCATCGGATTTTTTATGTGTCCATTCGAACGTATCCCTGCCCGCACCAAATGCGCGCTGGATATGCGCCATCGCCGAACTGGCAGACAGTTCACCGTTGGGCTGATATTCAGGAGAGAGCATATCCGGAGTGGTGCCGATCAGGTTCTCGCGCGTGCCGGTGTCATAAAAGCGCACAGCGGCATCGTTACAATCGATGAACCGTCCTGTTTCAGGATCGATGATGGATAGTGCATCGATCGATGATTCAAACAAGGCCCGATAGGTCGCCTCGCTGTCGTGCAAGGCGATTTCAATTTGCCGGCGTTCGCTGATGTCATAGAACCAGCCCAGTACGGCAGATTCATCTCCGTAGGTCAGGTTCAGGTAGGACGCCAGCGTCCATTTGGTTTTTCCACCCGGGATGACCAGTTCAATGAGCCGGTTAGTCACGCTGGAACCCTGCGAGAGCGTTTCAAGAATACTTTCGTAATCCTGATGATTTGCGTAATAGCTGCGCGGATTGACCCCGGGAACTTCCTTGGAATCAGCTTCGATTAACTCCGCATAACGCTTGTTGGCAAACAGCACCTGGTGACTGGCCGTGCTGGCAATGCGCACCGCGATCGGGCTGGTCTCCAGCATAAAACGAAAGCGGCTTTCATTTTCCTGCAGTTGCTGTTTTTGCTGCGATTCGATACGTTTCTCCGCCGCCAGTTTCCGATTCATCCACTGCAAGCGTGCCGCCAAAAACGCAATCACTCCGAGGCCAAGCAAAACAACAATCAATTGCCAACGGTAATGGTTCCATACGTCCCGCAACGTAAATTCAGGCGCCTTATCGAAAGGCGGCATGCGCAACTCACGCAATAAATCGGCGACCGGCGTGTAATCCACAGGAACGGCAAAGCCGTGTATTTGCATGGACTGGGCGGCAATCCGGTTTTCTTCTAGCAGGAAAAGTGCAGCGGCGACATGCCGCGCGAGTTTTCCCTCGGTGTGAGGCAACGCGACAAACGGCCATTCCGGATACAGGTGAGTGGACAGCTGCAGCGGGAATTTGGGCTGATTTTGCCGGTTGAGAATTTTAATCTTTTGCATGTCCAAATGGCCTTCGCGCACCATCGCTTCGAGCACGCCGGTCCGTACAAAGCCTGCCGCCACACGCCCCGACAGCACGGCATTGACCACGTTGTCGTGCGGCATTCCGGTAACGATCAATTTGGCATCTCGCGGCAAGTTGATGCCGGCATGCCTGAGCTCATAGGCCTGCATCTGATAGCCGCCCAGCGATTCCGTGCTGGTGGCGGCGACCGACTTTCCGCGCAAATCGGCAAGTGCAGCGATGCCGGACGCATCTGCCCGGCTGAAGATGACGCCGCCGAATTTGCTCAATGCCCGCCCCTGATCATCGACAGTCAGCGTGGCGAGCGGCGATGAGAGGCCATATTGATACGACAGCAACACGTAATGCCCGGAGTTAGTCAACACAAAGTCGAGCTTCTTGCCGGCCACTGCCGCATTCATTTCGGGAAAGGAAAGCGCCTCGATGACGAAATCATGCTCAGGCATGGACTGCTTCAGTACAACCGCCAAAGGCTGCCATTGCGCCAACGTTTGCGGCTTGGGGCGATACGATAGCACGCCGATTTTAACAGGCTCGGCACCAGCTGAAGATAACGACAGCGCAGAGCATAACAGGCACAACAGTACAGCGATAAGAGTGGTATTCCTTGCCGGAACGAAAGACATATTAGTGAGATTCATGGAATAGGCATTTCAAAATCGCATTTTCACATTGCGACTTTGCTGGTTTTTTTGAGATTATCCGAGTCTATCCCTGTGCAATGTGAATATCCAGCGATTCTGCGCTACGGGTATCGATACTCGTTGACTGAAACCACTCTGCCTGCCCCCTGAAAGATGACCCGCGTCAGAAAATTGCAGGCTGCCTGAAATTCACTCTCAGTTGTTCAACGTCGCAGGGTGTTTGTGATTGGCCGGCATAAAAAACGCATGTAGCCAGAGCAGACTTGCAGCAATGGACAGCGCAAGCAGCCCGCTCCCGGTGCGCAACTGATCGTTGCTCAAATAGGAGTTGCACAGCCGAACCGGTGCCTCGATATACAGCCATCCGACCACCATCATCATCGGCAGCAGATTGCCCAGAAAAAATCCGCGCACAATCATTCCGGCCAGAGGCCACGATGATGCCAGTGCCATGCCCGCAAGAGCCAGCGAGAGAAACTTCAGAAATTCCAGAGCGGGATTGACTAACACGAGATCCAATGCCCGTGGAATCATCCAGAACATCAGAATCATCGAGGCTGCCAGCAGGCCGGTGATGCCTGTGCAGTTCCACGCCTGAAAGCCGGTTTTAATTTGCATGGGCAGCATTTTTTCCAGCAGCCATCCCGCAAGCAATATCAGCGGAAACTGAAGCAGCATGTGATACGCCATATCGATTTCCATCATGCGGCGTATGGAGGGAATATTGAGCATCAGAAGCAGTCCGGCGCCAGCGGCGGCTCTGATATGTGAATTCATCGTTGCAGTCAATTTGATTTCACCAATTCATCGAGCAGTTGCTCGCCCGAAGCGTAGTCCGTCACGCGCAGTAATTTTCCCGACGGTGCGACCCATACCAGGGCTGCATTGTGCTGGAATCCGCCCATTTGGTCAGGGATCACGGTGACGCCGAAGGTCTTCAGCAAAACACCCAGATCAGCCCTGGCGGGCGCGGCAAAGCTCCATATATCGGTGTTGGCCTGCAGATGATTTGCGTATTGTCCCAGCACGGCGTCACTGTCGTGTTCCGGATCAAAGCTAATCGAGAGGAGATGAACGCGGCTTTGCAAACCGCGCTCAACGATATTGCGCTGAAGCTGCTGAAACTCGCTGCCCAGCGAACGGCAAAGTGACTGGCAGTTCGTATAGATAAAATCGACGATCAGGAACTTGTTCTGCGCCTGAATCCACTCGTCAAAACGGTGCACCCCGCCTGATTGATCGGTCAGGCGCACGTTTGGCACGACAGGCTGCCGGCGTTGAATGTCGAGTCGGCGTGCCTGTTCAGATGTCAGCAGCTCGAACCCCCCGCTCATCGATGCGGCAGCCCAGACTCCCAGCAGCACAACGATCACCGAGGCTAGCAGCGTTTTCACCTGATAACCCCGATTGATCAGGCCGGTTTAGCAGGCTTGATGATGCCAGCCAGCGCCCTGACCACGATCACCATCGAGCTTAACACCACCCCTGCTGCGAACAGCGAGGCTGCCTGGCTATACCAGACCCATTGCGGCAGATGCACGGCCATGCGGCGCGGAACGCTCGCCTGGCCCGACATCAGGAAGATCAGCGCATAGGTGAACGCACTGATCGCAAAGGTCCACAGCATGGCTTTGTCCAGACGGCTGAAACCAGCGGCCTTTTCCTGATTCGACAGCCAGTTGATGAAGGCCAGGATCATCGCCATGCAACCCAACAGCAGATACAGGTGAAAATGTCCCGGTACCCACAGCGTGTTGTGCATCACCTGGTTCACCGCAATAGTGCCATCGATTACGGCAGGTATCACGCCCGCGCTCCAGCCGAAAATAGACAGCACCAGCAACGCTGAGGTCAGATCCCATTTAATGTTGCTGCGGTAGATCGTACCGAGCGTCGCGGTCAGCGTGAGCGCCAGCACGGGAAGGCTGCTGGTGTAGGAAATGATCTGCCCCATGATGTGCATCCACAACGGCTGTGCGAAATCCATCAGCATGTGGTGAGGATAGACGGTCAGCACCATCAGGCAGGTCGCTGACCAGGCCCATACGAACGACTTGTAAACTTTCCAGGTACGTCCTGTGTATTGCGGCAATATCTCATAGACCGCGATGACTGCCATATAGATCGTGGAATTGATGAACACATGGCCGAACAGGAAAATCAGGTTTTTTGCCAGCAACGGGTGAATCGCGATTTCCGGCACGTACAAGTTGATCAGCATCATGCTCAGAATGACTGCACCCACCAGAATCGCCAGGATATTGATGATCGTGACGACCGAGCTTGCGATGACGGTCGCGGGTGGCGCGTCCTGACCGCTCTTGAGAAAATGCCAACCCAGCGATTTGGCGAAGCTGCCGTATTGTTGGATGATGGCGCGTGCCGCTTCCAGATAGAACAGCAACATGCCGACGCCGACCAGCAACACGCCGCCCATATAGGCCGCAGCGGCATGCTTCCCCCACATACCCATGCCGTTAGCGGGCAGCGGGTAGAGGAAGGTCCAGGCAGCGGCGAATCCGCCGACAAAAATGCCGCCCAGTACCAGCACGACGCCGGCCAGAAAGAAGGCCAGGTTGGCCCACGCGAATCCGGCTCTGAGATTGACATATTT
The DNA here is from genome assembly GCA_038205615.1 of Burkholderiales bacterium. Taxonomy (GTDB): domain Bacteria; phylum Pseudomonadota; class Gammaproteobacteria; order Burkholderiales; family Gallionellaceae; genus Gallionella. The sequence continues at coordinate 8,228 of JBBRBS010000070.1, forward strand.
ACCCAGGAAGTGCCACATTACCGCCGATCCGCCCAGGCCCGCAATCGCCACCATGCCGATTCCGTGCGCGGTCATCAGCTGATAAAACAAACCCGGTTCGATCGGCAGCATCTGACCTTGCGTCATTCGCATCACCAGGCCGAACACCATCATCAGCAGCACGACCACGCCCGAGATTGCCGCATAAACCTTGACTTCCGCACTGGCCAGCGGGGACTTAATTCTATTTAGTACATTCATTTTTTGAATTCTCCGTACAGAAACTTATTGGGCGACTACATGGAGTTCGGACATCATCGTGTGATGTCCCACTCCGCAATATTCAAGACAAAGGATTTTGTATGTTCCCGGTTGCTCGAAGGTATAGCGCAACACGTTGGTCACACCTGGCATGCCCTGCGTCTGAGTGAGGATCTTCATGTCCGGGCCATAGATTGCGAACCCATGATTCACGTCGGCGGAAGTCACCTGAAACTCAATGGGACGGCCCACCGGCAGCTCGGTTTGCGACAAGACCCAATACCACTGATATCCCTTGGCCTGCACTTCGACGACGCCGATGTTTGAAATCGCGTGGCGCGCATAAGGCAGCGTGGTCAGCGTGTAGGCAACGATAGGAATACACAGCAACGTCACCCCCCATAGCAGCCGGCTTCTCCACAGGCCGGTTGCCGCAGCAACCTTGGCGCTATCCCCGTCCTTCGAGCTGTGTGCAGCCACATAAATAAATGCAATCGCCAGCAACGCGATCAATACAACAGAAACTATCCAGGCGACTTGCTGATACATGTGTTCCCTCCTCGTTATTGATTCCAAGTTGCGGAATATATAATAATTCAGGTAATGATGCAATACTGCGGAATCTTTTGTCTTGAAAAATCCAAATACGCAAATGCCGTGCCTTATAATGCGGTTTATAAATTAACGGGGTGGACACATGCAACTGACCGTTTCATCGGATAGCGCACTGCGCACCTTGATTTACCTGGGGCAGAAAAATGCGCCTGCGACCATTGCTGAAGTGGCCGAGGCATGCGGTGTGCCCAAGAGTTCGCTGATGAAAGTCGTGATGACGCTGGTGAGCGCCAATCTGGTCATGAGTGTGCGAGGGCGAAGCGGCGGAATTACGCTGGCGCAGGATGCCCGGGATATTTCGGTGGGTGCAGTGATTCGTCTGATGGAAAACAGTCTGGCCCTGGTGGAATGCATGAAAACCAGCCCGTCTGCCTGTCCGCTGTTGCCCAAGTGTCGGCTGAAGCATGTTTTATATCGGGCTCAGGAGGATTTTTTCGCCACGCTGGATAAAAGCTCACTGGCCGACTTGCTGCAATAAACGAGCGTTTGTAACGGCATTTCGGCACTCGACAGCCTGCACCGCTGCCGATCTTTCAGGGGTGGAACGGTTTTAAGGTTTAACCGCCAATCGCTGGCGCACCGCTTCAAACAGACAAATCGCAGTGGCGGCAGCGGCATTCAGTGATTCGACGGCGCCCGGCATCGGAATCGTGACCGGATGTGTCGCCAGCGCCCGCAGTTCGTCAGACAACCCAGCACCTTCGTTACCCATCATGAATGCGACATTGCCAGTCAGATCGCAATCGAACAGGCTTTGCGTAGCCTGCAGCGTCGTTGCCAGCAGCTTGCCGGGAAAATTCCTTGCGACCTGCTTCAAATCCTGCTGCTGATGAATCGCGAGGCAGAAATGTCCGCCCATCGCCGCGCGCAGCACTTTGGGCGACCAGGCATCGGCGCAAGCTGGCGACAGAAATACGGCGTCGCAACCCGCAGCGGCGGCAGAACGCAACATCGAGCCCAGATTACCGGGATCCTGAATCGCTTCGAGCAACAGTACGAAGCGGCCAGTATTGACTTCAGGCTGCGGTAAATCAATCAGCGCGAGAATACCTGTGGGCGTTTTAAGCTCGGAGAGTTCGCTGAACAACCTGTCATCCAGTTGTGTGACCGGCACGCCGATCAGCCGCGACAACAGCGCGGCGATTTCATCATCCTGCAACGCGGCCGCGTTCAGACAGACGTGAAGCGGCGCAAAACCGGCATTCAGATACGCCGCCAGCAAATGCGCGCCGTCGAGCAGTGTCTTGCTGGCCTTGTTGCGGCTGCGTGTCGACGTCGTGAGTTTGACGAGTTCTTTGAAAAATGGATTGTCGCGCGACTGGATGAGCTTCATGTTGCCAATATAAGGATAGTTGATGAACGGGGACGGCCCCTGCAGACGGTTCATTGTACCGCGCCGGCAGAAATCAATCCGGCCTTTGGCACGGGTAAGAATGCTAGAATGACCGCCGGACTCGTTAACCCGGCGGATGAACCCTCATGAATCTCCAGCCCGTTCCTATCGAAGACATCCCGCTTGGCAGGCCGCTGCCCTGGCGGCTCTATGACCGCAACGGCTACATCGTGTTTGCACGAGGGGAAATGGTTTCCAGCCGCGAACAGCTGGAGAGTCTGCAAGCCGGCGGCTTGTTGCAGGACATCGACGCACCCTCGCTCACCCGTGAGACGGGCGACTGGGTCGAATTCAAGGAAATCGCACCTTCGGCTGTTTTCCCGCCCTCGGGCATCAAGCCGCAGATCGGTGAACTGGTGCAACTCCATCTGCCCAACCATCATCCACATCGCTATTTTTATGCGCGCCTGATCGGCTATATCAGGAACCTCAGCTTGCTGGTAACCCGCCCTGCCGGAAATATGTTTATCCCGGTTGAAGGCGATCTGGTCGAAGTGCGCATGGTGACCGGCAGCCATATCTATGCATTCCGGGCCCCGATCCAGCGGCTGTGCATCAGCCCTGTCCCCTACCTGCATC
>JBBRBS010000071.1:0-11041 GCA_038205615.1 Burkholderiales bacterium
AGACGCGTGAACGAGTCGGCGACGCGGACGATCTCTTCCAGACTAAGCAACTCGGGTCGGGGCAGGAAAACGTGATTTTTATCGAATAATTCGCGCGGCATGCAATAGGTGCAGCGCAGATTGCAGCGGTCCGTGACTGAAATCCGCAGATCGAGCATCGGACGGCGCAGGGCGTCGTGAAAAACGCCTCCATCCATCAAGGGTGCATGGCGCATTGCAGGCTCAACCTGTTGCACGGGCGTCTTTGCTCTGTTTTTGATGGGTATGATTTTGTCGGCGTGCATTTGAGGTAACGGCTGCCGGCTGTCACCAACTTCGACATCCGGCACCAGGCGGGTTAGCGCGCTTTTTTGGATGAAAAAGTGTTTTCAACCAGCGGCGGGGCATCAGTCTGGGGAACGTGACACTGGTTGCAGTTGTACCTTGCATTGATAAGGTGGTCGGTGACTTTGCCCGGCGCATTGCGCAGATCGGTGTAATGAGTTGGCGGAATAGCCGTGGCTACGCCTGCCACGGGTTTTTTACCCCATTGATCGGGTTGAGCGTGGCAGGCAATACACATATTGCTGTCCTGTGTGATAGGCAGAAAATCAGCTACCGCATGGGGTACTTGCGGCGGAGCACCCAGATAAGCGCGGGGCAGCAACTTGCTTTGACCCGGAGCCTTGTCAGTGTAGTGGTAGACCACAGGCGTCGGCACGTCGAATACGCTGGTTTTGGAAAGCCCCATGCTGTTGGTCTGAACAGGCGTTGCGGCGTATGCAGAAGCTGCAGTTATCAGCGATGAAGCGGCCATAAGTGCAGTAATAATATGTTTTTTAAGCATTATTTTATCTCCTTTAGGATCAGGCCTTGTAGATCTTGACCGCACATTTCTTGAAGTCGGTCTGCTTGGAAATTGGGCAGGTCGAATCGAGCGTCACCTTGTTGATGAATACCCCTTCGTCGAACCACGGCACAAACACTGTTCCCTTGGGCGGGCGATTGCGCCCGGTCGTCTCAACGGTCGCCTTGATCTTGCCGCGCCGCGATTCGATCCAGGCTATGCTCTCCTGCTTTAAGCCGCGCGACTTGGCGTCAGCCGGGTGCATGTAGATCAGTGCGGCAGGTACGGCCCAGTGCAATTCGCGCACACGCCGCGTCATCGTGCCCGAATGCCAGTGCTCCAGCACGCGACCGGTGGAGAGCCACATATCATATTCGTGATCGGGCTGCTCAACGGGTGCAGCATAGGGGCGGAAGAAGATCTTGGCGCGGCCCTTGATGCTGGTCATTTCAGGATTGGTCACTCCGTCCAAATTGCCGGAGGGCAAGGATTTGAACGCCGATCCGTAGAAGTCGAATCCGCTGCCTTTTTTCACGTAAGGATCATAGGCTTCATTAAAGCGCCAGTGCGTCTCTTTGCCATCGACCACCGGCCACTTCAGACCGCGCACGTCGTCACGGAAATACACATCGAACTCGGCCAGATCATGCGCGTGACCGCGACCAAAACTGGCATATTCCTCGAACAGCGCTTTTTCCGGGAACCAGTGATCACCCAGCAGTTTAGCGGTATGGTTGTCGTGGGTTTTGCCTACTGCATCGGGCCATTTGAATTGCTTGTTGGCATCCGTTGCGAACAGCGCTTCATACAAGGTTGTCTCCGGAGAATAGCCGGAATCCGTCAGTACGTCCGGCAAGATTCCGTCGGTAAACGCTGCGTCTTTGAGGCCCGGTATTTTCTGCTCTCCCCAAACTTCTTTGAGTTTGAAGCGCTTGGAAAACTCCATGATCTGCCAGATGTCCGAGCGCGCCTGTCCAGGTGGCGGCACCTGCTCGCGCCACATCTGCGTGCGACGTTCGGCGTTGCCGTAAGCGCCCCATTTTTCGAAAATCATCGCCGCTGGCAGAACCAGATCGGCCACCTTGGTGGAGATGCCCGGATAGGCATCGGACACTACGATGAAGTTATCCATTTCACGCGCGGCCTTGATCCAGTGGTTGGCGTTGGCGCTGCCCTGGAACGGATTGCAGACCTGCACCCAGGCGAACTTGACCTGACCATCTTCCAGGTCGCGCAGCAGCTTGGTGATGTGGCTGCCCGGTTTCGGGTTGAGCGTCTTTGCCGGTAATTTCCAGATTGTTTCGGATGCGGCGCGGTGATCCGGGTTGTTTACCACCATGTCGGCTGGCAGCCTGTGTGAGAACGTGCCCACCTCGCGTGCGGTGCCGCAGGCCGACGGCTGGCCGGTTAAGGAAAACGCGCCGTTGCCCGGTGTCGCCTGCTTGCCCAGCAGCAGATGCACCATATAGGCCTGCTCGTTGACCCAGGTGCCGCGCTGGTGCTGGTTAAAACCCATGGTCCAGAAACTGACCACCTTGCGCGATTTCTCGATGTACAGATCGCCCAGCGCTTTCAACTTGAGTTTGAACGCATCGAGCGATTCATCCGCATCGCCCTTTGCGAGCTCAGCCACAAAATCCAGCGTATAGGGCTCGACGCCCGCCTTGAAGTCATCGAAGCTGATCAGCCAATGTTTATCGGCGCTGTTGCGGTTTTTCTGCTCCACGGTCGCGCCGGGCTTCTTGCCCTGTGCGATCGCTTCGTAACTATCCAGCTGCATGGTCAGTTCGCGGCCATTGGTGTCCTTCTCAGGCGCGTAATCATACTTGTCCGAACCGCGCAGGCCGTAACCGATGTCGGTTGGCCCTGCCGCAAACGCGCAATGCTTGTTGACGAAGTCCCAGTTGACCGCATTGCGCGTGACGATCTCGCGCGCCAGATAGTTCATGATCGCAAGATCGGTCTGCGGTTTGAAGATGATTTCCAGATCGGCGATGCCGGAGGACATATTGCTCACGGTGGTCAGGTTGACCACGCGCACGTCAGGATTGTTCATCCTGCGGTCGGTGATGCGCGTCCACAGCACCGGATGCATCTCCGCCATGTTCGCGCCCCATAAAATCATCGTGTCTGTATGCTCGATGTCATCGTAGTTGCCGGATGGCTCATCGATGCCGAAGGTCTGCATGAAGCCTGCCACGGCGGAGGCCATGCAGTGGCGCGCATTAGGGTCAATATTGTTGCTGCGGAAACCTGCTTTCATCAGTTTGACTGCAGCATACCCTTCCTGCACGGTATGTTGGCCCGAGGCGAAGAAGCCGACCCCGGTCGGGCCAAGCTCTTTGTAATGGCGCTTGAATTGTTTCTCCATCTCGTCGAATGCGCGATCCCAGGAAACGGCCACGAATTCGCCCTGTTTGTCGAACTGGCCATTTTTCATGCGTAGCAGCGGCTGGGTGAGTCTGTCCTTGCCGTAGATGATCTTGCCGTTGAAGTAACCTTTGATGCAGTTCAGGCCCCGATTCACCGGTGAATCGACGTCAGCCTTGGTGGCGACAATCTTGCCCTTTTCGGTGGCAATCTGGATGCCGCATCCCACGCCGCAGAAGCGGCATACGCCTCTGTCCCATCGCCAACCCGCCTCTGCATTTAAGGTGGCCGCGTTGGCAATTTCATTCACTGGAATTCCAACGGTTGCGGCGGCTGTTGAGACGATAGCGCTTTGCTTTAGAAAGTCGCGACGTGTGATGTTCATTCGGATTCTCCTTCTAGAATTTTGGCAAGGATACTAAAACTGTATTGCGTGTACATGTTAATCCCAATTTTCAGCCCTGTCGATTCAGTTGTATGGCCTGACAAGGGGACTCTTGGGGTAAAATGAGCGCCTGGTAATCTCTGGCATCGCATCAAAAATCATTTTGCAAGCCCTAATATAACCGTGCTGTATTTTCTTCTTTTCAGAATACGGTGCAGAAAATTTTGCCACTACATTAAATGACGACATCCCGCTTTGCCATTGTGCAGTGGTCGCTGCTTGTTGCGATGGCGACACTGCTGCTCTATCTGCTCAGCCCCATTCTGACGCCGTTTGTGGCGGCGGCGATACTCGCCTACATCTGTAATCCGCTGGTGTTGCGTCTGCATGCACTGAAACTGCCCCGCACGCTGGCCGTGGTGTTGGTGATGGTGGCATTGTTGTTGCTGTTTGCAGGTCTGCTGCTGATCATGTTGCCACTGCTGGAGAAGGAAATCAGCCTGTTTATACTGCGGCTGCCAGACCTGATTGAGACTGCGCGGGTCAACCTGTTGCCCAAGCTGCAACAGTGGTTCGGTGCTCAGTTGCAATGGGACAGCGTGGCGCTGAAAAACTGGCTGATGAGCCACTGGCAAAGCGCGGGCGGAATAGCAGAAAAATTGTTGCCCTGGTTGTCCAGTAGTGGCGGGAAAATTCTGGGCGTGCTGATGAACCTGTTGCTGATCCCGGTGGCGATGTTCTACCTGTTGCGCGATTGGGATCTGATGATGGCCAAGCTGGATGCGCTGATTCCACGGCACTGGCACGCCAAGGTGCATGAAGTGGGCAGTGAGGTGGATGGCGTGCTGGCAGAATTTCTGCGCGGGCAGATTTTCGTGATGCTGTTGATGAGTGCCTTTTACAGTCTGGCCTTATGGCTGGCAGGACTCGAATTTGCGCTGCCGATCGGCATTCTTGCCGGCATGCTGGTGTTCATTCCCTATCTTGGCATGATCATCGGCCTGCTGCTGGCGACATTGGCTGCCGTGATGCAATTCACCGAGTTCGGTAGCGTGATGTGGGTGTGGGTCGTCTTCGGTGCAGGGCAGATGCTCGAAGGGATGCTCGTCACGCCCTGGCTGGTCGGCGAACGCATCGGTTTGCATCCGCTGGCGGTCATCTTCGCCCTGTTGGCCTTCGGGCAGTTGTTCGGTTTTTTCGGCATCCTGTTAGCCTTGCCGCTGTCCGCCATCCTGCTGGTCGCGATGCGTCACGGCCAGTTCTGGTATTTGTCCAGCCGCATGTATAACAAACAAGAATGAATCAGCTGCTGCTCGACATCACACCGGACTGGTGGCCGACCTTCGATAATTTTGTGGCGGGTGGCAATTGCGAGTTACTGTTTGCTTTGCATCAGGCTCTGTCAGGCCGCGGCGAGCGGTGCATTTATGTGTGGGGGCCTGCCGGCAGCGGTAAGAGCCACTTGTTGCAAGCCTGTGTGAGCGTCGCTCAAAATTCGCATCAAAGTGCGATTTACGCGAAAGGTTACGTGCCGGAGCCTCATGACGTGGTGGCAGTGGATGATGCCGATGCGCTCAATGATGCGGAGCAGATCGAATTATTCAATCTTTACAACAGGATGCGTGATAGCGGCGGTATGCTGCTGGTGAGCGGCAGTTGTTCTGTTTTGCATCTGGATTTGCGCCCCGATTTACGTACACGGCTGGGCTGGGGGCTGGTGTATCAGGTGCTGGGCTTATCCGACGAAGAAAAGGCGCAGGCGCTGGTGCAACATGCACAGGCCAGGGGGTTTGCTCTGGCGCCGGAAGTCACTCACTATCTGCTGCGCCACGGCCGGCGCGACCTGCCGAGCCTGCTTGAGGTGCTGGATGCGCTGGATGAACATTCGCTGCGCCTGCATCGCGCGCCGACAATACCCTTGCTCAAAGAAGTCATCTATAACCAACTGGATTCCGGCCTGCGCCGGAGTGACGAACTAAAATGAACTTAGCCTTATTCGATTTAGATAACACGCTGCTTAACGGCGACAGCGATTTCGAGTGGTCGCAATTTTTGATCCGCATCGGCATACTCGATCGTGAACTGTTCGAAGTGAAAAACCAGGCCTTTTACGATCAGTACAAGGCCGGTACGTTGGATATCCACGAGTTTCTGGATTTTCAGTTAAACCCGTTGTCGCGACATTCCCGGAAGACGCTGGATGTATGGCACGCTCAGTTTATGCGCGAAAACATCATGCCTATGGTCACGCAAAAGTCGCGAGATCTGGTGCAGCAGCATCGCAATGCGGGGGATATTTGCGTGATCATCACCGCCACCAATAGCTTCGTTACCGCACCCATCGCCCGTGAATTCGGCATCGAACATTTGATCGCCACCGAACCTGAACACAAAAACGGCGAGTTCACCGGGCGGGTCGCCGATGTGCCGTGTTTCCGCGAAGGGAAAATCACCCGGCTTACCAACTGGATGAGCGAGCGCGGCTGGACACTGGACAGCTTCGAGGACAGTATTTTTTACAGCGACTCGATGAACGACTTGCCGCTGATGTGCAAGGTGCGCCACCCCATCGCCGCGAACCCCGATGAAACGCTGCACCGGCACGCCGTGCAGCATGGCTGGCCGATCATCAGTCTGCGCCCATAACAGCCACCGCGATGCCTGTCCGTATTGAACTCTATGGCACGGACGGCTGCCATTTGTGCGATCGGGCGAAATCTGTACTTCGGGAGATCGGGGTCGTACCCATTCTCATCGATATCAAGGATGAGAATGTTTTACTTGTGAAATACGCTATTCGCATCCCGGTTTTACGCAGAGTTGACAGTGGCGCGGAGCTTGGCTGGCCGTTTTACTCTGCTGCCGTGATGCAATTTCTTTCGTAATGTTAAGGTCGTCAGGCCTTCCCTTGGTTAAAGCCGTCCTGACTTACTTCAACTCGTTAAAGAAACTCCTGATCGCCAGCACACGCTGATTCAGATCCTCGTGCTTTAACTCGATGCGCAGCTTGTCCTGACCCGTCATCTTGATGTGACGTTTACTCTGGATCAGCGTGATGATCTTCATCGGGTCGATCGGCGGATTCTGCACGAACTGAATCTGGATCGCCTCGTCCGATGCATCCACCTTGCAGATGCCGAGCGGCTTTGCTGCGATTCGCAATCGATGGCAATCGAGCAGCGTTTGCGCGGGCTCGGGCAGCAGGCCGAAGCGGTCGATCAGCTCCTGGTGCATCTCGTCCAGGTCGGTCTGGCTTGCGCAATTGGCCAATCGCTTGTAGATCACCAGCCGCTGATGGATGTCGCCGCAATAATCATTGGGTAACAGCGCCGGGCTGTGCAGGTTGATCTCGGTCGTGACGCCCAGCGGGTGCGCCATGTCGGGCTCATGCCCCTGACGCAACGAGGCCACGGCGGCATTCAGCATGTCGGTGTAGAGTGAAAAACCGATCTCCTGCATTTCGCCGCTTTGCGACTCACCCAGCACTTCACCCGCGCCGCGTATTTCCAGATCGTGCATCGCCAGATAGAAACCACTGCCTAACTGTTCCATCGCCTGAATCGCCTCCAGACGTTTTTTCGCCTGGGTGGTGAGTCCGTCCATGCTGTCCACCAGCAAGTAGGCATAAGCCTGGTGGTGCGAACGTCCGACGCGGCCGCGCAACTGATGCAACTGAGCCAGACCGAAACGGTCGGCGCGGTTCATGATGATGGTGTTGGCGGTCGGGATATCAAGACCCGTCTCGATGATGGTGGTGCACAACAGGATATTGAAACGCTGCTGGTAGAAGTCGCGCATCACGGATTCCAGTTCGCGCTCGCCCATCTGTCCGTGTGCCACGCGGATGCGCGCTTCAGGCAGCAGTTCGGTAAGCTTCTCCGCCATGTTCGCGATCGTATCCACCTCGTTGTGCAGGAAATACACCTGACCGCCGCGCTTGAGTTCGCGCAGCACGGCCTCGCGTATCACGCCCTGGCTGTATGAACTTACGAAAGTCTTGATCGACAAGCGTCGTTGCGGGGCGGTTGCGATGATTGAAAAGTCGCGCAGCCCTTCCAGCGACATCGCCAGCGTGCGCGGAATTGGCGTGGCGGTCAGCGTCAGGATATCCACTTCCGCGCGCAGCGCTTTTAAGCGCTCCTTCTGCTGCACGCCGAAGCGGTGTTCCTCGTCGATCATGACCAGGCCCAGATTGTGGAATTTGACATCCTTCTGGATCAGCTTGTGGGTGCCGATGATGATGTCGAGCTTGCCATCCGCCATGTCCTTGAGCGACTGCGTCTGCTCTTTGGCTGAACGGAAGCGCGACAGTTCTGCAATGCGGATTGGCCAGTCGGCGAAGCGGTTTGAGAAGTTCTGGAAATGTTGTTCGGCCAGCAAGGTCGTGGGAACCAGCACGGCGACCTGTTTGCCATCCATCGCGGCGACGAACGCTGCGCGCAGCGCGACTTCCGTTTTGCCAAAACCCACATCGCCGCAGATCAGCCTGTCCATCGGTTTGCCCGATTGCAGATCGTCAATCACGGCGCTGATTGCGGCGGCTTGGTCCGGGGTTTCCTCGAAGCCGAAACCGGCGGCAAATTCTTCGTAGTCGCGCTGGTTCAGTTTGAAGGCGTGTCCTTTGCGGGTGGCGCGCTGTGCGTAAATGTTCAGCAGTTCGGCTGCGGTGTCGCGCACCTGTTGCATCGCGCGGCGTTTGGCCTTGTCCCACGCGCCGCTGCCCAGTTTGTGCAACGGTGCGGTTTCCGCTGCGCCGCCGCTGTATCGACCGATCACATGCAGCTGCGATACCGGTACGTAGAGCTTGTCGCCACCCAGATATTCGAGCAGCAGAAACTCCCCTTCGCCCTCGCCTAAATCGAGATTGACCAGACCCTGATAGCGCGCGATGCCGTGCTGTTCATGTACGACCGGGTCGCCTACCTTCAGCTCGGACAGGTCGCGCAACATGCCTTCGACGTTGCTTTTTTTCGTCGTGCGGGCGGCGCGGTTGCGCGGTTGTGAGGCGTACAGCTCGGTCTCAGTGACGATGGCTAAGTGTTTATCGGGCAACAGGAAGCCGTTTTGCAGCGGCCCGATGCCGAGCATGAATTTCTTTTTGCTCTTCAAGAAGCTGGCGAAGTCCTCGCAGGCTTCCGCCTTCAAGCCGTATTCGAGCAGATAACCCGACATGATCTCGCGCCGTCCCAGACTGTCGGCCAACAGCAGCGTGCGCCCGTCGAAGTTGTCCAGAAACTGTGCGAAGGCCTGCGTCGGCGTGTCCGCGTGTCGGTTCACCGCGATGCCGGGAATGCTGGCCGTCGTGCAAGAGGTCGTGTTGGCGGACTCGGTGTCGCGCACGATGTCGAGGCGTGCGAACGCCTTGAGTGCGATGAAGAACGCTTCGGCATCCATGAACAGATCGGACAGGGGCAGCAGCGGATGTTGCGGATCGCCCCGCAGCAGGTTGTAACGCGATGCTGCATCCACGCCGAACTGTGCGATCGCGTCATCCACATTGCCGTGCAGGCACAGCGTCGCGTTCTTTGGCAGATAGTCGAACAGCGTGGCGGTCTTGTCGAAGAACAGCGGCAGGTAATACTCAATCCCCGCCGGGGCATTGCCTTTGCTGACTTCTTTATAGATGCGGGACTTGGACGGATCGCCCTCGAAGCGGTCGCGGAAACGCTGGCGAAAGTGCGCCTGTCCTTTTTCATCCAGCGGGAATTCGCGCGCAGGCAACAGGCGGATTTCAGGCACCGGATACAGCGTGCGCTGCGTGTCCACGTCGAAGGTTGCGATGCTCTCGATTTCATCGTCGAACAAATCGATGCGATACGGCAGCACACTGCCCATCGCAAACAGGTCGATGATGCCGCCGCGCACGCAATATTCGCCGGGCGACAAGACCTGTTGCACATGGCTGTAGCCGGCGAAGGTCATCTGCTCACGCAGTTTCGGCAAATCCAGCTTTTCGCCGCGCTTGAGGAAGAAGGTGAAGGCGGCCAGATATTCGGGTGGGGGTAACGGGTACAAAGCGGTCGTCACCGGCACCACCAGCACGTCGCACGATTCGCGGCTGACATGGTGCAGCGTCGCCAGCCGTTCGGAGATCAGATCCTGATGCGGTGAAAAATGATCGTAGGGCAGTGTCTCCCAGTCAGGCAAGAGATGCACGCGCAGGCCCGCCGAGAAGAATGGGATTTCCTCCACCAGTCGCTGCGCCTCCAGCGCGCCCGACGCAATAACGACCAGCGGCGCGTTCTTTTCGGCAAACTGCGCCAGTGCCAGCGCGTCGGAAGAACCGGTCAGTCGGGTGTAGCGGGGGCGGGGATGTGAGGATGTGAACAGCATGGCGGATTGCAAGGTCGGATACGAATGAGATATGGGCGCATTATAAGTTAAACGCCGTGCAGCCGTTTTATAGAAAACAGACTGTTGAGGGGGAACACGGTGCGGTCTCCTCGCTGAACTATCCGGACATCACGTCAGTTCAAGTAGCTTTTTGAAGCGCTGCGTTTACCCGGACGTGATTTCTGGATGATGATGCCTTTCACCACGGACAAATCAGCGACCTGCACATCGGGGTAACGCTCATTGAGCGCGTGCAAACACCAGCCTGCGTCGAGCGGCATCAGCTGGCGAAAAATGTATTCATCATTGTGAAAGGCCAGGATATAGTTGCCTGCAGTAGCATGGCTGCCAGGCTCAATGACGACGACATCCCCCTCATCGAATTCAGGCATCATACTGTCGCCCAGCACCATCAGCGCCATCGGCTCAGCCTCGGAGCAGTCGCTTTGTTTTTTTGTGCCGAAGCCCTCGGAGGCGATCGGGATGATTTTTCGCATTGTCATATTGCTCTGTCCTCAGATAATTGAAAAAATATTACCTGCATGGCAGAGAAAAGCCAATCAAATTTTTATTCGGGCAGTTCCTTTGTTTGTCGTGCGCAGAAAAGTTACAATCCGCACATGAATGTATTCCACGCTTTGGTTCCCGCCGCAGGTTTTGGTGCGCGCATGGGGCATGAGTTGCCCAAACAATATCTGCCGCTGGCAGGTCATCCGATGATTTTTCACGCGCTGAATACGCTGTGCGCATGTCCTGACATCGGGACAGTGTTCGTGGTGCTGTCGCCCGAGGATACCCTGTTTCACAGTTACGACTGGTCACAGTTTGGCGACAAGTTGCAGCCTCTGTACTGCGGCGGTGAAACGCGTGCAGATACGGTATTGAACGGGTTGCTGACATCGGAAGTTGAACCCGATGACTGGGTGCTGGTGCACGATGCTGCAAGGCCCTGCCTGACACAGGCGCATCTGGCGAAACTGATCGCCGAGTTGCGAGATGATTTGGTGGGCGGGATTTTGGCCGTGCCGGTGGCGGATACGTTGAAGCGAGCTGATGCTGCACAACGCATACTGAAAACCGAAAACAGGGAGCTGTTGTGGCAAGCGCAGACGCCGCAGATGTTCCGC